>CAMAPG010000085.1 GCA_945859965.1 Opitutus sp. GAS368
CGCTTGCACGTACCGTGCTGGAGGCGATGGGCCGTTCCGATCTCCAGCCAGTGTTTGAAGCGCCGCGGCCCGCCGACGTGCCGAAGCTGTGGGTGGACACGTCGAAGCTGAAAAAAGCCATCGCGTTCAAACCGAAGGTCGCGCTGCGCGAAGGCATCAAACACACGCTGGGCTATTTCGAGAAGCTGTACCGGGAAAATCCCGCGGCGCTCGGGCAGATCAAAACCAAGAATTGGGAAACCTGAGCCGATGAGCTTGCCGACCATTCCCGTCGCAAAACCCTGGATCGGCCAGGCAGAGGCTGATGCAGCCTCCCGAGTGATTCTTTCCGGGTGGGTGACGCAGGGGCCGGAAGTCGCGGCCTTCGAGCGCGAATTTGCCGCAGCCGTAGGTGCGCCGCATGCGTGTGCGGTTTCGAATTGCACCACGGCCCTGCATCTCGCGTTGCTCGCGGTTGGAGTCGGTCCAGGCGACGAAGTCATCACGGTGAGCCATTCTTTTATCGCGACGGCGAACGCCATTCGTCACTGCGGTGCGGTGCCGGTGTTCGTCGATATCGAACGCGCGACGTACAACCTCGATCCGCGGAAACTCGCGGAAGCCCTGTCACCGCGAACGAAGGCGATCCTGGCGGTTCATCAAATCGGCCTGCCGTGCGATCTGCGGGCAATCTTGGAATTCGCCAAACCGCGCCAGTTGCCAGTCGTGGAGGATGCGGCCTGTGCGATTGGCAGCGAGATCCTCTGGGACGGGCGCTGGGAACGAATCGGGCGCCCGCATGCGGATATCGCGTGCTTTTCCTTTCACCCGCGCAAACTCGTCACGACGGGCGACGGCGGGATGATCACGACGCGGAATGAGGACTGGGACCGGAAATTCCGGCTCTGGCGCCAGCACGGGATGAGCGTGCCCGACACCGTGCGCCACGGCTCGAAGCAGGTCGTATTCGAGGACTACGTTGAGGTAGGCTTTAACTACCGCATGACCGACGTGCAGGCGGCGATGGGCCGCGAACAGCTGAAGCGTTTGCCGGCGATGATCGAGCGCCGTCGTGTGCAGGTCGCTCATTATCGGGAGTTACTGACACCGATTGTGAATCTCACGCTACCGGAGCCGCCTGCCTGGACACGTCCCAACTGGCAGAGTTATTGCGTACGCCTGCCCGCGGGGACGAATCAACGCGCGGTGATGCAAGAGATGCTCGACCGGGGAATTTCCACCCGGCGCGGCGTGATGTGCTCGCACCGCGAACCGGCCTATGCCGCCGTTCCCTGGCGGGCGGGAAGCGCGCTGGCTGAAAGCGAACGTGCGCAGGACGAGACGGTCATCCTGCCGCTTTATCATGATTTGACGGAAGCCGAGCAGGAGCGGGTGGTGTCGGCCTTGCGCGGCCTGATAAAAGATTGAGGCTGGGCTGTTCGCAGTCAAAATCCTAGGCGGCATCATGAGTTCCAAACTCCCGGAAAACCCTTACCACGAACTCGCCTGGATCGCGGGCCAGCCCGAGATCGGGGCCGATTGCTGGATCGGGGCGTTCACGCTCATCGACGGGTTGGGCGGGCTCAAGCTCGGCCGGGGCTGCAATGTCAGCTGTGGCGCGCAGATCCTTTCGCACTCGACCGCCCGGCGCTGCGTAAGCGAAAAAAAATTCGACCTCATCGACCGGCGCCCGACGGAAGTGGGCGATTTTGTTTTTATCGGCGCGAACGCAGTCCTCCTGATGGGGTGCAAGATCGGGCACCATTCCATCATTGGCGCCGGTGCCGTAATAACTGAAGGCATGCATGTGCCGCCTTACTCACTTGTGGTCGGCGTGCCGGGGCGGATTGTCCGGTCGATCGAGTCGGAAGTTGCGACATGGCGGGCGGAAGGGGCGGCCTTGGCGCACAAAGTCCGGGAACTCGCGGAGGGCGGGCCGTCCGGGGCAGTTTAAGATTCTTTCTTGATGAGCACTCTGATTCTTTCGATCGTCACTCCGGCATACTACGAGGCCGGGAATCTGCCGCAGCTCTATGAGCGCATCCAGAAGCTCTCGCGGATCAACGCTTTGGAGACGCGACTCGGCGCCTTGGAGGAGAAGCCGCGACCGGCCTGATTACGGAGCCTCGGTAACCATTTTCCAACGGGGTGAGTTTCATCGATCAACGTTTTCTCGTCGGCTGGTTCCGGCGTATTGATCGGACGCTGTTGTGCCTCCTTTTGCTTTCCTTCGGTTTGCGCGTAGTTTTGGCCCGCCAGGGTGGCCAGGGCTATTTCCCCGATGAGGGCCGGATTACTGTTTCCATGAATGCGATCCGCGCTCTTCAGGAAGGAAAACGGCGAGTCTTTCAGCAATTGATTTTCTCCACGGCCGACCACTTGGGTTACAAGGTTGCCATGCTCGGTCCGGTGTGGGCGGCAGCGAAATGGCACTGGGGACTTCCGGTGCTGGCGGTCCTGAGCTCGGGACTATTTTCGACCGGTATTGTCCTCTGGATCTATGCGTTGGCGCGCCGCGTCGGGGCCGGTTTGGAAGAGGCGCGATGGGCCACTTTTTTCGCCGCAACGTCGTGCAGCCTCTTTTACTGGTCAAGGCATCTGCTACCCTACGATTTGGCGCTGTTTTTTGGACTAGCGTGCCTTTACGTCAGTCTCCATCCCGCACCGCGCTGGTATCATTCGCTGCTCGCGGGCGTTTTGGGATTCTGTGCTTTCGTCACTTACAATGGCTATTGGTCATTCGTAGCCTTTGCTCTCATGGTGCATGTCATCCGGGCGTGGCCGTGGACCAGGAATTGGGGGCAATTTTTGCTGCGGACGTGCGGAGCGACAGTGGGTTTGGCAGGCCCTTTTTTTGGCCTGCTATACTGGGCGGCGTCGAAAGAATATTATTTGCTGTCGTCTTATCTCGAGTTTTCGAAATCGATCAATCAGGGCGATATTACCGATGGGCATCGCGTGATCGTGGATTATCTTTGGGCGGCTGAAGGTGGACTTCTGCTCATCTGGCTGGCGTGTATGGGAGCGTTTTTTTTCGTCCGCTGGCAAGGCGGGGTGCCGACAGAATCGCGGTCACGGGCATGGCTCTGGTTGAGTGGGACTGTCGCCTTGAGTCTCGGGCTCATTATTTTTTCCAATTTTTCTGAAAATTTTGTCGTTTATGGCCGCCTAGTTCGGCAGCTCGTTCCATTCTTTTGTTTACTGAGCGGGTGGACGCTAGGCTACGTTTGTCGCCACATGCACTGGCGACCAAAATGGTTCCGCGCGGCTGCAGCGGTCATCATCGTTGCGATCGCGGCAGGTAATTTCTGGGCGCCCTTGCGGCAGCGATTTGATTTCCGGCGCAGAGCCGAGGAGATGCGCAATGCGTATCGCGCACAACACAAGATCTCCCTCGATCGGTTTCTCATTATTTATCCTGATTTTATTTGGCCCGCTCCCCAGCCGTACGATCTGCCGCCTCATGAGGAGTTATTGAGCGCCCCTCATCCGCTGCATTTCCGGCCCTTGCTTTATGAGGGCTTTACGCGCAAGCAGCGGGAAATAATTTTGACGACCGATATCAGGTCGCGGCTGCTTTTGCTGAAGCATTGAACTGGGCTGGTCGGTTCCCTTATTAGCCTTATCCCTCATGAATGATTTTGTTTTACCCCAGGTGCTTTCGATCGTGGTTCCGGCCTACAACGAGGCGGAAAACCTGCCGTTGCTTTACGAGCGAATCTGCGCGCTGGATTGGTCGGCCATGGGCTTGGAATTCGAACTGGTCGTGGTGGACGACCATTCGACGGATGGCACTTCCGCCGTCATCGACCGGCTGGCCGCCAGCAACCCGCGGGTGAAATGCCTGCGGTTTTCGCGCAACTTCGGCAGCCATGCTGGATCTACCGCTGGTTTGGAACATGCGACGGGTGCGGCGGCAGTGGTGCTGGCGGCCGACTTGCAAGATCCGCCAGAAACCATTCCGTCATTGGTCGCGGCCTGGCGGGCGGGAGCGGCCACGGTTTGGGCGGTGCGCGGGGAGCGAGAGGGGGAAAGCTGGCAAACGCGGATCACCGCACAGATTTTTTATAGCTTGATCCGGCGAATGACCCGGATGGCCATGCCTCCGCAAGGGGTCGATTTCTTCCTGCTTGATCGGGTGGTGATCGAGGCACTTCGCACCGCGCCGGAGCGCAACACGTCGTTGATCGCTCAAATTCAATGGCTGGGATTCGAGCAAAAAAATCTCGTCTACACCAAACAGGCTCGTGCTTCAGGCCGCTCGAAATGGACGCTGTCCAAGCGCATCAAGCTGTCGATCGACTGGGTGGTTGGGGTTTCCTATTTTCCCATCCGCTTCATGTCCGCGATCGGACTGCTTTTTGCCTCCTTCGGTTTTCTTTATGCCCTGTTTTTGATCGTACGCCGGTTTGTCTTCGTCGTCCCGGTCGAAGGCTGGACCTCGCTGATCAGCGTGGTCCTGATCACGTCGGGAGTGCAGCTGGTGATGCTGGGTGTATTGGGGGAGTATCTCTGGCGGTCGTTTGATGCCAGCCGTCAGCGGCCACGCTTCATTATTGAGCGGCGCCGGGGGCTTTGAACGAAACGGCCGGCCACCATGATTGGAACAGCCGGTGGATCAACACCACGGCGAGAGCGATCCAGCCCAGTAGACTCAGATAGTAGGCCCCGCGCAGGCTGAGCGGACCCGGATAGCTCAATATCACCCGGCTTTCGCCGGCGTCGACTTGGACCATCACCAAACCGTCGGGTGCGCGGGCAACGGGGGCGGACCGGTCGTTGATGGTCGCGCGATAGCCGGAAATGAATAATCGCGGGGTTTCCAGCCAGGCGCGCGCCGGAGCGGTGACCCTGGCGCGATACGGCATCCATGACTCAACGACGATGGGCAGCCGGGAAGGATCATATTCCTTGAGCGAATAGCGGCCGAAAGGGATGGTGTTGCGATCGAGCAACGTGGTGGTGGCGAAGTGGACGAGGAGCGGCTCCGTTTGAAGAGCGCTGCTCAAGAGCGAAAAGGCATGTTTGTCCGAGGGTCTGCTCCCAAACGAAGCCGGAAAATGGGCAAAGGGCATGCCCGCGCCGGAGTCGGGCAGGTAGTAATTGCGGGCGACGGTGGCGCCGGCCACAATTAGCAAGCCGGAGAGCTCGGGTTCCGCGAACTCGAATTCGAGGGCGTACGATCGTCCCGGATCGGGGGACAGTGCCCCGATCAACAGATAGAGGCTGGATTGGGGACCGCCACGGATGGCGGTGATTTCACCGGCGGAACGCACTACGGCGTTTGGGCCAATCGCCACGCGGTAATTGGACGTCAGCTCCTGGAATGAGTTTGGCCTGAGCAGACGGTTCTCCCACACCGGGTCGACATAACCGTGGGAAAAATACGCGGGAACTGCGGGAAAAGGATTGTAGGCGTAGCGGGTGAGAATGCGGTTTTGGGGCAGATGAGAGAGACCCGCGCTTTCCTCCGTGGTGGTGCAGGCCTGCCCACGTTGCAGAAACGCACCGGCTTCAAAGGCCGACCAGAGCAGTCCGGTGGCCAACTTGAGCCCCAGCGGCCAGCGGAGCCAACGTCGTGCCGCAATGAAATCCGCACACGTAACATAGCCCAGGAAAGTCGCTAGCGCGGCCAGCAGGACATAAAGGCGCTGCATCGGCCACAGAAATGTCAGATCGCACACCGCTTGGGGAAGCACATGCCACAGCCAGCGATTCACATGGGGCAAGGGCAGAAGTAACAGCAGGGCGCCGACAACCGCCAGCAAGAGGGCAAAGCTGAAGGCCCGGCGCCAGATGATGGCTCCGACCGTGCCCCCGAGCAGTGCAATCCAGAGACCCCATCCCAGCTGGTAGTCATAGATCTCGTTGGCGCTTTTACTGACCGGGCCAAAGACCGCGGGAAAGGCATTGATCAGGATCGCGACGATCTGGTCGCGGTTGGCGGCAATGCCGGGCAGTTTCAACGTGGCGACGGAAGTGAACAGATAAGCGTTAAGCAGGGCGAACAGGATGGCGCCACCCAGCCACATCCGTCAAAGCGCGGCACAGCGCGCCGAGGCCCGCAAGTTGAGCACCTGGCCCAGCGCCACGAAGCAGGTTAGCCAAAAGGCGATCGGCGGATGACACTGCCACACGGCCGCGAGGGCTCCGGCGAGAAGCACCATCCCCGGAATATCCGATTTGAGCAGGGTGCGATGCAGGCCAAGGAGGACGAGCGGGATGTAGGGCAGCGTACAGAGGCTCATGAAGAGGTCTCCAGTGTAGGCGAGGGCGAGCACGCCGGGGGAGCTCACATAGAGAAGCGTCAGCAAGAGCGCCAGCCAGCGCGGCCGGGCGTCAATGGCCACCAGCGCGCCATACGCGGTGAAGCAGGCGGCCAACAACGAGGAGAAGAGGCAAAGATTCAGCAACCCGAAAAAGGTGAGAGTGTGGCCGGTGACCAAGTCAAAAATGCCGGCAAGGTGTTGAAGATAGGGAGCGAAGCGGAGTGGACTCACGGCGCCGTTAAAGGCGAAGTCGGACTGGCCGACGAAGACGGGGAAAACGCCGGCCCGCCATTGCGAGGAGAAATCTGCGACCATGCTCGCATACCAATAGGCGTCGCCGGTGCCAACGGAGCCGTTGGTGAGGAAAGGATAGGAGACTCCCAGCGCGCCGGCTGCCAGCAGCGTCCACCGCAGCGGCTCCAAAGGCGTTGCCACCTGATACCGGCGATGCGCGAAATGGAGAATCAATTGAAAGGGAAGAACCGCCCCGACGATCTGGAGATACATCCCGCGTCCCAGGTGAATCTGCAGGCTGTCGAAGGCGGTGGGATAAAGCCAGGCGGCTAGCGCACTGGCAGCGGCGATTTTTACCGCCAACCACGGCCAGCCGCGCGGTTTGGCGTGGAAATAGGACCCACCCACCAGATGAAAAGGGATCAAACCGGCGGCCAGCAGTGCGGTTGTTTCCCAGTTCAAATGCTGCTTCAGCCAATAGCCATCCAGGATCCTGATGATAAAACCGCCGACGATCGCGTCTGCCAGAAGCAGGGACCAGACAAACCTTCCACTGGTTTCCGTCCGGACCGCCCAATGCAACGACCGGAGCGCAGTCGTGAGGAATGCGTTCAAGGGGTGAGGGGAAGAAGATCGGAATTTTGGATCATTCGTTCAGTCGAGTCTTGTCATGGACGATCGGTATCTTCAGGGATTTAGCGAAACTTACTATGAAATTTTCCCATGCGAGCTGGCTGGTGGTCGTGGTCCTGATGGCCGGTTTCTCGCTGGGGGGCTGTTCCCGGTTGCTGCCTCCACGCCAGGGTACGGCAGGATCGCTTCAGCTGGTTCTCGATACCCGGCGGATTCCGGTCGAAACGCTCTCAGGTTGCTTTATTCCGGCGGTCTTTCCCGCTGTGACAAAGATCCCGATCGTTTTTTTGGGGAAAATTCCCGCGAACGCGGTTTTTAAGAGCGTAAAGGTGGACGTTGTGGCGAAAAACGGCGAGATGGCCCTGCTTGAACCGGTCATCGAGGACAACCAAGTCTACCTTAAGTTTGCGGTACCGGCGGTCGATTCATTCACCCAGTATAACGTATTGGTTTCCGCGAAATATACCTATCGGTGAGAACGCTTGGGTAATATAGCGCCATTGGCAGTTCACTCCTTCAAATACCGCATTATCAGGCCTGTCCGATAGGACGTTGGCGGGCCGGCCTAGTAGGCGCGGGATTGTGCAGGACGTCTGTGGGTTTTCGAACGCAGCCAGCCGTACAACAGGTAGGTCCAGGCTGCGAAGCTCACGAAGTAGGCAATGCGGAGGCGTATCGGACCCGGATAGGCGAGTTCAACCCGACTTTCCCCTTTGGGCACCGGAATCATAACTAGCGCACTGGGCGAGCGCTTCACCTTGACCGGGGTGCCATTGACGCGGGCCTGATAGCCGTCGAGAAATTGTCTCGGAGTTTCGAGATAGGCGGCGGAGGGAGACTTGATACGTGCGTGGTACGGGGCCCATTTCTCAATGATAATGGGGAGCTTGGCCGGATTATATTCCCTCAAGGTGTAGTGTCCGAAGGTCTGGACCTCTTTTTCGGGGGCTGGTCCGGTGAAGAAAAACTGCAGGTTGATTTCCTCGGGCACACCGAGATCGGTCCAAAGCGTGATGCTGTGCGTTTGCCCGGCCAGCGCTCCAAAAGCTTGGGAGGATCCGACGGTTTTGACGTCGTACCCCGAATTCGGCAGCCAATAAACGCGCAATAAGCGCTGACCGCGAATGACAAGTGCGCCGACGAAATCAGGATGGTCGAAAGATATGTTGAGTGCATAACGCCGTCCCGGCTTCAGGTGAAGGCTGGGGTTGAGTCGGAGCGAGGGCGCCAGGGGATCGGGCCGGTCGGTGGTCCAAGTGCCTTCAGCCGAGATCGGACCCAAGTCTGGATCATTTTCGATCCGTGCTCGGTTCGAATCGAGTTCGGTGAAGGTCGTCGGATCAAGGAATCGGTTCAAAAGAACCGGGTCGATGACGCCGTGGGAGAAATAAGGCGGGATGTCCTTGAAGGGATTGAAGGCATAGCGCGTGAGGATTTGATTCTGTGGCAGGAGACCGATTGCCGCCTGTGCCGGTGCTGTGGTTGTGCGCGCGGTAATCTGATGAAATTTTCCGACTTCTTTCACCGACCAAGCGAGGCCGGCGCTGAACAGAAACAGCATCAACGCTCCTTTCAGCTTTTGATTCATGACGATCGCTCCCTGCGCGATGTAGGCCAAAAAGACCGAGAGACCGGCGAGCAGTACATAGAATCGCTGCATGGGCCACATGTAGGTGAGGTCGACCATGACTTGTGGAATAGACGACCACAGACTTTTCACCCATGGAAAGGGTAGGATGAAGATAAGTAGGAGGCTGGCGGCAGCTCCAAGGCCCAGTGATGGCAGGCGAGGTCGGCTCCACAGGATCCCGGCGAATCCGACCAAGAGTGCGAACCACAACGACCATCCCAGCTGATAGTCCCCGAGTCCGTTCAGGGCGTTACTGAGCGGGTGAATCGCCAGCGGATATGCGCTCTGAACATTCTTAATCAACACGTCCCGGTTTGCCGGATTTCCTTCAAGATGCAGAGTCAGGACTGATGTGAAAATCGCCAAGGTCAGACCCAGAAAAACTCCCGCCCCGATGAGCCAATCGAGCCAAGTCTGGCGTTTTAGCCCGTGAAGGGGAAGACGAACGAGTTGGACGACTGCGGCTGCGACAGTTCCCCAAAGAGCAATCGGGGCATGACAGTACCAAAGTGCGGCCGCTGGGGCGACCAGCGCGAGGACGGAAGCCCGGTCTCCCTTGGCCAAGGTCCGCCAGATCCCGTAAACGAGCAGCGGCACGAAGGGCAACGCCGTGACGCTCATGTAGAGGTCGCCCATGTAGGCCAGGCCGAATAGCGCAGGGCAGGTGCTGTACAGCAGGCTCAGCACCAATGCCAGCCAGGGCGTCCGTGGCTCAATGGCGCGCAAACAACCATAGCAGGTAAACGCTCCGGCAACGTAGCAAGTTAGCAGCGAAAAATTGAGTATGCCGTAAAACGGCAGGCTGCGCAAAGTCACGCAATCGACCACGCCGGCCAAATACTGCAGACAGGGCGCAAGGCGCAAAGGGCTGACGGCTCCATTGAAAGCAAACTTGCTCTGGCCGACAAAAATCGGGAAGACGCCTTCACGCAATTGGGTCAGAAAGTCCGCCACCATCACGCAATACCAGTAGGAGTCGCCCGCGCCAATCGAACCGTTCGTCAGGATCGAACGATGCAGGGCCAAGAGAATCACGGCGATCAGCATCCATCGGAGCGGTTCGACCAAGGCGGTAGCGGCGCGACGGCATCCGTAGTGGCGGACAACATGGAGGCCAATTTGCAGCGGGGTGAAGAGAGCCAGGAATTCGGCAAATGTAGTCGGACTGACGACGCCACTGAGACGGCTGCGCACCGCCAGATAAATCAGGCTGGCCAGAACATTCCCCAGTACGATCCGGCCCAAAAGAAAAGGAAGCCGTACGGCGCGATTTGGGGAATAGCACATCGAAAGGGCCTGGCTAGCCACGGCGATTCCGCTCATCGTCAGCAAAGCCGCCGGGGTGAAAGAGCGGTTGAGCCAGTACGCGCCGCAAAGCACGAGGGCATTCGCGACGAACAAAAAATCAGTGAGGGCGAAAAAAAACGTGAAGAGCCAGGAGGCTTTCGTAGCGGCGAATACCGGGTCGGAGGAAAGCAAAGGACTGAAAAAACGCTTCATTTAGTCGTGAATATCGTGATCCAGCGGGTTGCCGGGAAAGGTAGGTGCAGATTCTCTAGGACTTTGACCACAAGCGAGCATTTGCTGCCAACACTTTGTATGTCCTGACTTTCTCGCGAGGATGACGATTGAATCAGCGGGAATTTTTCCTTCTGTTGTCCGTCTGGACTAATGCCGCGAACCACTCTTGAACGCCTTTGCCGATGGGTGACCCACGGGGTGCTCCTGATTCTCGTGGGAATCGCAGCGGCTAAATACTTGGAATGGACAACGC
>CAMAPG010000086.1 GCA_945859965.1 Opitutus sp. GAS368
CGCGGTTCACCAGACTCATCAAATGCGTGTCCATCGTGATCATGCCCAGCGCGGCGCCGGTCTGGATATCGGAGGAAATCCGGAACGTTTTGTTTTCACGGATGAGCGAAGCGATCGAAGTCGTATTGACCATGATCTCGTAGCCGGCAATGCGCCCGCCACCGATTTTTTTGCACAAAACCTGGGAAATGACGGCTTGAACGGACGAGGCCAGCTGGGTCCGGATCATGTCCTTCATGTTCGCGGGAAAGGCATCGACGATGCGGTCGATCGTCTTTGCCGCGCTGTTGGTGTGCAGGGTGCCAAACACCAAGTGGCCCGTTTCGGCCGCGCTGATGGCCGCCTCGATGGTCTCGAGGTCGCGCATTTCACCCACGAGAATGATATCCGGATCCTGCCGCAGCGCGCGGCGGATGGCTTCGGAAAAACTGGGGACATCCGAATGTACTTCGCGCTGAGTCACGATGCAGCGCTTGTGCGAGTGAAAATATTCGATCGGATCCTCGATCGTGATGATGTGGCCGTCGCGGTTCTCGTTGATGTAATTCACCATCGACGCAAGCGTGGTCGACTTGCCCGAGCCGGTCGGGCCCGTGACGAGAATGAGGCCGCGCGGGCGGTACAATAACTCGCGGATTTTATCGGGCAGGCCGATATCGCGCAGACCGAACATCTTGTACGGGATTTGGCGCAGCACCATGCCGTAGTTGCCCTTGGCCTTGAGCACCGAGACGCGGAAACGGGCCTTGTCGCCAAAGGCGAAGCCGAAATCGGCGCCGCCGTTCAGCTTGACCGCACTGATGTGCGCATCGGGGGTGATCGAAAGCATGAGCTTTTCCGTATCGGGAGGCGTCAGCGCCGGACCATCGATCGGGGTCATGCTGCCGCTCAGCCGCAACGACGGCGGCTGGCCGACCTGTAAGTGCAGGTCGGAGGCGTTTTGATCCACCATCAGATCCAACAAATCGTTCATTTCGTAGCTCATAAAATTTCTCCGTTAAAGGATGTGACGACAACCCACAGGGTATTGGCGGGATCGCACAAAATCGAGGCGCGATCGCGCACCGCGCTGAATCCTGCAAGGACTGGGGTTTGGGATGGTGTCACAGTGGAGGCCAATGGGTATCGCCCGCCGTGATGGAGACGACTTCTTCGATGGTGGTCAAACCAGCCGTGATCTTTCGCACGCCATCCTCCCGGAGGGTCCGCATGCCCAGCGACCGGGCTTTTTCACGAAGTTTTACCGTTCCGGCCTGATTATAGATCATGATTTGGAGTGGATCCGTGATGACCAGTAACTCGAAAATGGCGAGGCGTCCCCGATAGCCGGATCCATCACAGTCAGGGCATCCCCGGCCTTTCCTGAAGATGGCATCCGCCTCCTGGGCCGGGCTGAGTTGAAGCATCCGAAGTTCGTCCGGCCGGGGCTGGTAGGGCGCTTGGCAAGCGGGACAGAGTTTGCGCACGAGGCGTTGCGCCAGGACCGCGCGCAGGGAGGTGGCGACCAGGAAGGGCTTTACCCCGATGCCCATAAGGCGCGAAATCGCCCCGGGAGCATTGTTGGTGTGCAGAGTCGAAAACACCATGTGGCCGGTCAGCGAGGCATGCATCGCAATCTCGGCCGTCTCCCGGTCCCGAATTTCGCCGACCATCACGATATTGGGCGATTGCCGCAGCATCGCCCGGAGAGCCGACGCAAAGGTCATGCCGATATCCTGGCGCACGAGGACCTGGTTGATCCCCGAAAGCTGGTACTCCACCGGATCTTCCACCGTGATGATTTTCCGGTCGGACTGGTTGAGTTGATGGAGGCAGCTGTAAAGGGTCGTCGTTTTGCCCGAGCCGGTGGGACCGGTGACCAGCACAATGCCATCCGGCAGTGCAATCAGCCGCTCGAATGCCCTTTGGTCATCGGCGAAAAATCCCAATTCAGGAAGTCCGGGCTGCAGGTTCGCCTGCTCGAGCAAACGCATCACAAGGCTTTCCCCGTGTGCGGTCGGCAGGGAGGAAACCCGGAGATCGAGCGCTCGCCCGGCCACGACGAGCTGAACGCGTCCGTCCTGCGGAATGCGTTTCTCCGCGATCGAAATGTTCGCCATGATTTTGAGCCGCGAAACGATCGAAAGCTGGAGTTGCTTGGGTGGATCCTCCCCTTCCTGCAAAACCCCGTCGATGCGGTAACGGACCCGGAAGCGCCGTTCCAGGGGTTCGAGGTGAATATCGGAGGCCCGCCGCGCGACGGCTTCCTCGATGATCGCGCGCACCAGCTGGATAATGGGCGCATCCTTTTCGTCTGCGGGACCCGCCTCTTGAAGGAGGCCAGACTCCAGTGGCAAGCTTTCCTCCGGCAGCGCTGCGGTCTCGGCTTCACCGGGACTGACCCCGCCTTCCACGTGATCATAACACCGGGCGATCGCCGCTGCGATGTCCTCGGCCGAAGTGAGAACGGAGCTGACTTCCCGTTTGGTCAGCCAGCGCAGGGTTTCAATGACGTCGTCATCCGGCGGGTCGCTCAGCGCCACGCGCAGTCGGTTTTCGTCATGACTGAGCGGCAGAACGCCGTGGCGCTCGGCAAAGACCCGGGGCACTAAAGCCAGCGTTTCAACGCTCGAACAAAGTCCGGAAAGATCGGCTTTTTCACCGGCAGGCGAATCGACGCAATGATCCGTGAAATGTGGGATGGGATGAGACACAGCGCACGAGCACAGCCTATCGGCAACTCCGGCCCGCGTCGCAAAACATGCGATAGCCGGCCAGCGCCTGCAGCCATGATTCTCTATCCCTAAGAAACGTCCCCTGGCGGGGAAATCTTTCAGCGATTCAGACTCATCAGAAACTCGGCGTTCGACTTCGTCTTCTTCAGGCGCGTGAGGAACATCTCCATGGCTTCCACTGAGGGGATGCCCTGCATCGCCCGGCGCAAGCCGTAGACGCGCTGCATTTCCTCCGGATGATAGATGAGCTCTTCCTTACGCGTGCCCGATCGGTCGATGTTGATTGCCGGGAAAATACGTTTTTCCACGAGGCCTCGATCCAGGTGCAGCTCCATGTTGCCGGTGCCCTTGAACTCTTCGAAGATCACCTCGTCCATCCGGCTGCCCGTGTCGATCAGGGCCGTGGCCAGGATCGTCAGGCTGCCGCCGCCCTCGATATTGCGCGCGGCGCCGAAGAACCGTTTCGGTTTTTGCAGCGCAGTGGCCTCAAGGCCGCCGGACATGATTTTGCCGGCGTTCGAAGCGAGTGCGTTGTACGCCCGTGCGAGACGGGTGATCGAGTCGAGCAGGATGACGACGTGCTCGCCTTTTTCGACGAGGCGGCGTGCTTTCTCTCCGACCATCTCGGCGCAATGCACGTGGCTTTCCGGCGCTTCGTCGAAGGTCGAGCTGACAACCTCTCCCTTGGTGTGCCGGCGAAAATCCGTCACTTCTTCGGGACGCTCGTCGATCAGGAGGAGAATGAGCTTCGTTTCCGGGTAATTATTCGAAATCGAATTGGCGATGTTCTGCAGCAGCACGGTTTTCCCCGTACGCGGCGGTGCGACAATCAGCCCGCGCTGGCCAAAACCGATCGGCGTCAGCAGGTCGACCGCGCGCATCGAGACGTCCTTATGAATCTCCGTGGCTTCGACGAGAATGCGCTTGAGCGGATAATAAGGAATGAGTTCCTCGAACGGCGTGATCTTCTCGATCGCCTCGGGCTCGCCACCCATAACCGTTTCAACCTTTAGCACCACCGGGCAACGTTCCGCGCCTTCGGGCGCACGGACCACGACTTCCACTTGGTGGCCGCGTTTCAGGCCGTACCGGCGGATCAGGCTTTCCGGCAGATAGGCGTCCTCGGGATACAGCCGGTAATTCACGTGCTCATGCACGATGAAGCCGTGGGCTCCGCGATCCGTGAGATCGATCCAGCCCCGATCGCGAATCTCGCGCTTGGCTTCCGCCGCATAGGCAAAAATTTTGGTGATCAGCAAACGCCGAGAGGGCGCGCCTTCAAAGGTAACGCCGAGTTTGCGTGCGAAGGCCGTCAGATCGGCCAGGTTGAGCGCATAGATTTCGTCGAGATAGAACGGCTCGCCCTTGCCGCTGGAAACGTCCTTGGCGAGTTGGTCGAGCGCCACGAGATCCGCAAACTTGGCGGGATCGGGCAGGTCGCCGAAATGCTGCGTCGTATCAATCGGGGGACGGGGCTGGGGCGGATGTGGTGAATGACCGCCACCACCGCCACCGCCGCCGCCTCCTCCGCCCGGTTGCCAGGGCCCGCGATCGCCAAATTTTCCGCGCTTTCGTTTGTCGCGGCGCCCGCGCTTCCAAAAACCACGTTCCTGCCATTCGCCCTGCGGCTGTTGCTGTCCGCCACCGCCGCCCCCTCCTCCACCGCCGCCGCCACCGTGTCCTTGTCCTTGGTGACCGCCTTCGCCTGCGTGGGAAGGTGCTTCTTGGGCAGAACTGGGGGCATTATCCCGCTCAACCGGAGCGGGAGCAGAGGGCTCCGGACGTGGCTCGGGACGCGATTCCTCGACCCGGGCTTTTTCCACGGGAGGAGCAGAAGGCACAAAAACCGCTTCCTTGGCTGGCGCGGAGGTTTCGGCCGGAGCCGCTTTCTCTTTCTTTGTGCGCGTGCGGGGCGCACGCGGACGGCGCGTTTTCTTGGTCCCGGCGCCAGCCGAATCATCGGCGGCAGACGAGGCATCATCGTTTTCGTTCTTCGGAGGGAGGGCCATGGAAATGGGAGGGGGAAAATAGAGCGCGCGTGGCGCGCAGGAGGATCGACGGGCGTTCAACCGGTCACGCCCAGCTTATCGACCAACAAGTCGATCTGCTTCTGGAGAAACGAAATCGACCCGTCATTCAACACGACAAAGTCAGACAACTCGATTTTACGCGCCAAGGGCAGTTGCTTGGAAATTCGCTGCGCCGCTAGCGCCCGTGTAAGACCGCGTTGCTCTAGCCGGGTCAGTTGCTGAGCCGGAGCACACGAGACGCAGACGATGAAATCAAACCAATTCTCCAGCTGCTTCTCGAAGAGCAAGGGCACCTCAACCACCCAGTGCCCATCGGGGTCCGAACCCAAAAGCTCACGCCAACGCGCAAAGAGCACCGGGTGCGTAAGATCCTCAAGCCATTTCAGGGCAACATCATCCGTAAAGACCATGTCGGCAACGGCCGTGCGATTGACGCTGCCGTCAGCGGCCACCGCCTCCGCCCCAAATCGACCACGCAACGCCTCGATTACAGACGGTTGCACGAAGACGTAGTCGCGCACCAAGGCGTCCGAATCGAGAAGTCGGAAGTTCCGTTGCGCAAACAGTCGGGCGGCGGTGGATTTGCCGCACCCGAGCCCTCCGGTAAGTCCCAAAATCATGCTCTGGCTGGGTGAATAAGGTGCGAGGCTTGGCCCCGGGGAACACCTCCGCAAATCATTTATCGCACAAAGATCGTCCGGCTTCCCCCTGAAAAATGAAAGATCGCGGCCTCCATTTGCGTTTCATCAGCGTATGCTTGCCACCCTGGCCTCCGCGACCTTGCAAGGCATCGAAGCCGCACTCGTGCATGTGGAGGTCAACACGGGCGAAAGCGGCGCCCCCGACCTGCTGCTGGTCGGCCTGCCGGATACAGCCGTCAAGGAATCGTGCGACCGGGTCAGCTCGGCCGTGGCCAACAGCGGCCTGAAAATGCCGTGGTCGCGCACCACCATCAATCTCGCGCCCGGCAACATTCGCAAGGAGGGTCCCATCTACGATCTTCCCATCGCGCTCGGTATTTTGATCGCGACCTCCCAGCTCGAGGCCGGGGCCATCCAGGATTTTTTGGTCGCCGGCGAGCTCGGCTTGTCCGGCGCCATCCGGCCCGTGCGCGGCGCCCTGGCCATGGCCCGGCTCGCCCGCAAACTGGGCAAACGCGGCATCGTGCTCCCGCCGGTCTCCGCCACCGAGGCCGCCTTGGTCGAGGGTATTGAAGTCTACGAAGTCGACTCGCTCGACCGCGCCTATCGTTTCCTCTCCGGGGAGCGCCCGCTCACGCCCCTGACCCCGGGTGGCGCCCGCCTCGCTCAGACCGCGGGCCATGAAAACGGACTGGATTTCGCCGAGATCAAGGGCCAACACGCGCTCCGACGCGCAGTCGAAGTCGCCGTGGCCGGGAATCATAATTTACTGATGCTTGGTCCGCCCGGTGCAGGAAAATCGATGGTGGCGAAACGCATTCCCACCGTGATGCCCGCGCCCTTGCTTGAGGAACACCTGGAAATCCTGGGCATTCACTCGGCAGCCGGCCGGACGATCTCCGGCGAAATGGCCTGGGGCGTGCGGCCGTTCCGCGCCCCGCATCACACGATTTCCGATGTCGGCCTGCTCGGAGGGGGCAGTATTCCGGGCCCTGGTGAAATCTCGCTGGCCCATCACGGAGTGTTGTTTCTCGACGAGCTGCCCGAATTCAAACGGTCCGCGCTGGAAGTCCTGCGCCAGCCACTCGAAGACGGGGAAGTGACCATCTCCCGCAGTGCGGGCAAGGTCACCCTGCCCTGCGTGTTCATGCTGGTGGCCGCCATGAACCCGTGTCCCTGCGGCTATCTCGGCGACCCGAAACACGAATGCCGGTGCGGACCGGCTCAGATCCAACGCTATCGCGCCCGCATCAGCGGCCCCTTGCTCGACCGCATCGATCTCCACGTGGAGGCTCCCGCCTTGTCGCTCACCGAGCTTCGTTCCCCTACTCCTGGCGAAGCCTCCGCAGTGCTGCGCGCGCGCATCGAGACGGCTCGCAGCCGGCAATATGCCCGCTTCGCGAACAGCAAGGTGACGAGCAACGCGCGGATGACCCATCACCAGATTCGCAAGCACTGCGGCCTCGACCCGAGCCTCGGGGATCTCCTCCAACAAGCCATGGAACAACTCCATCTCTCGGCCCGCGCCTACGACCGCATTCTCAAGGTCAGCCGGACCATTGCCGACCTCGCCGTATCCGAAAAAATCGCGGCAAACCATCTGCTCGAAGCCATCCAGTACCGCAGCCTGGACCGGAATCTGTTCTGCTAAGATTTATTTCCGGAAACAATAATCCAAGAGGCTGATCTCCTTCCCGTCTTCATGACCTCCTCCTTCACCTTAGACCCATACTGCGCATCGTAGAGATTGCATTTGTCGCGGGGTCGAATTGAGGTGGACGGGGTAATTACTCCATCCCAGGCAGCCTCGCGCTTTGCCTGCCAACCCTAACTTATCCCTTATGATTCGCTCACTGACCGCTTCATTGCTTGTCGCTTGGTATTCCACGGTATCACTCCACGCCGCTAATACTGTTCAACCAGCGGCAACCGATCCGCGCCTCTCAGGGAGCGTCGAGCCGCTCCTCCTGGCGGTCGATCCGCTTTACACCCCTCTGCTTACGGTCGATTTCGGACCCGAACAGCTGGTCGCCCCGGGCGCCGGATGGCCTTATTTGTTCCAAGCCAAAGAAGGAACGACCGTAGCCCTCGGCCATGCGCGATGGTTGCCCAAGGTCGCGGAGCCGGTCGTTTTCATGACGCGCTCCTTCGATGGCCGCAAAACCTGGGAGGAATGGAAACCCGGCAAAGGGCAGCCTATCCCGATCACCGAGGGCACAGCGGTGCAGCTCAAGGATGGACGTATCCTGCTTCTTGATGTCTACGCCCACCACAAGGGAAATAAGGTGTTTGAAGGCCGGGCTTGGTTCTCGAACGACGGCTGGAAAACGCTTTCCGACCCTGAGCCGATCAAGGTCAGTGTTCCCGGCATCCAAACCGAAGGCGTTTACGACGATCGCGGCGAACCCATTTCCCGGCTCTACATTCGCCGTTCGGTCGTGGAAATGCCCAACGGCGATTTGCTGGCAACCGCTTATGGACGTTTTACCGAGGACGACAGCATCCCAAACAACAAGATCGAATATCAACCCAAGATGAGGCAGAACCGCTCATATCTAATTCGTTCCACGGATGGCGCGAAAACGTGGGCCTACTTCTCGACGATCGCCGCGCCGCCGCTCGCGCAGGAAGGTCCCGGCGAACCGGTCATGATCCGTCTCGCGCACGGCAAGCATGCCGGCCGTTTGATCTGCCAAATGCGGTTGGGCCGCGAACATCCGGTGTGGCAAGTGGAGTCGGACGATGAGGGCAAAACGTGGACCAAGGGGCGGGCCTTGAGCTGGGTCTACAGCCGCTTCGGGCGGACACGCGAATTGATCGGAGTCGATTCGGACCTCATCGAGATGAGCGATGGAACGCTCGCCATGTCCTACGGCCACAAGGTCGACTACATGGACAACGGCAACTTTCTCGCTTTCAGCCTCGACCAAGGCGAAACTTGGATTTGCGAAACGCGGATCAGCTCCGGCATCACCGTAGCCTATACCGGCCTGCGCGAGGTGAGCCCTGGCACGTTGTTTGTGGTCTACGCCACGACCGCCGAGACCAAGCCCTCCAATTACCGCAAGGCGGTCGACAACGGAATGTTCAACACGGTGGGTCGCACGGTCACGGTGAAGAAAAACACCGCGGTCTCGATGGCAAAGCCTGGAATGTAAGCCGCCCGAGCAAGGATCTTCGCGTCATTCTGAGCGCAGCGAGGCACGTTGCGCCCAGGATGACTTCCTCTACGAGCGCATTCATCCGGGCCAGTTGGACCCCTGCCGACCTCGCCGCATAAAACAATTGCGGCGACTTATCTGCTAGAAAATATCCCGTACCGCAGTCTGGACCGGAATCGTTTTATTAAAGGCAATCTGGGGTGCGGTCCCCCGGCGATTCAGAATCCCCGTCTCTCCCATGACTTCGGCCAGGCGGAGCAATTTAGAGCTGACGGTGCAGCGGGCTTCCCGCACGGCACCGACATTCACGATCAGCCTGAGCTTGTTGCCGAGGACGGAGACCTGGACGGCTCCACCATTTTGGGCAAAGCGATCGACGTCGCTGAGGGTCAGCAGGTGTTTCGCGCGCACAATTTCTTGGATGACCAGCCAGTGTGGCTGGGCGGATCGGGGGACAAAGAGTAGATGGCATGTGCCGATTTCTTGTACCGTGGCATAGCGCTGGATCACCAGCGGGCGACCCCGGAGACTTTCATTGTTCATGGTGCGGGCGAGCAGCGCCGCGACCGGACCGTCCCCGAGAATCCCAATAATAATCGGCGCCTGCGGGCTGGAGAAACTGTTATGATAGGCCGCGAGCGTGGCCAGCAGCAGCACAACGGCGACCAGCGGAATCCTCCAGCCGGTCGTCGCATCCGCAGGGTGATCCGTGGACCTTGTGTTTGGAGCGCCTGGAGCGGGGTTCACGATGCGCCGGCCTCAATTTCAACGGGCCCGCAGTTCCTTCAACAGTTCCCGTGCGCGTTCCGAATCGGGATCGATCCGCAGCGCGGCTTCCAAGCTCGCAATGGCTTCAGTGCGCCGCAATGGATCATCGGACAGGGCCACGCCCATGTTGTAATAGGCCTGGTATAAGTCCGGCGTGATCCGGAGCGCGGCCTGATAGTGGGCGAGCATGTCGGATAGCCGGCCGGGCACCATCGAAAGCGCGTTCGCCAGGTTGACGTGGGCCTCCGCGTAATTGGGATCAAGGCGGATCGCCTCCTCGTATTCGCCAAGGGCCTCGGTGAGCCGTCCGGGAATGGTCACCAGTGCATTCGCATAATTATAATGGAATTCCGCCAGCGTCGGTTCGAGGCGGATCGCCTCCTGGTAATGGGCGAGCCCCTCCGCAAAGGTGGAGGGAGTTTTCACCAAAACCCGCGCGAGATTGCCGTGGGCCCGGGCGTGGTAAGGGTCGAGCTGTAGGGCGATCTTGAAATGGGCGATGGCTGGCTCCTCGTGTCCCGGTAGTTCGGAGAACGCGTGGCCGAGGATGTTCTGCGCCCGCGAATTTTCCGGCCGCTTGGCGATCGTGTCGCTCCAAAGCGCCACCTGATCCCGGTAATCGTGGTTTCGCCGCACCGTCAGGCAGGTCAGGCCGAAGGCCAGCACCCCCAGCAGCACGAGGCTCTTCCAACCGAGCCAGCGGTGCAGACCGACCCCGGCCAGCACGACGATGCCTGCCAACGGCAGATACATCCGGCTCTCCGCCATCGCCTGGGTGACCACGGGAACGACACTGGAGGTGGGCGCGAGGATCAAAAAGAACCAGCTGCCGAGAAATCCCACCACCGGCCAGCGGCGCAATGCCACCACCGTTCCCGCCAACAACAGTAGCAATAAAAGTGCCTGTGGCACCACGGTCTGCCATGCGGTCACGATCAGCTCCGGGCCGTAGTCGAACACCAAGGGATCGGGCCAGAAAGCCAGTTTCAAGTATTGCACGACCACCTGGCATTCGGTCAGCGCATAGGTCCAGCTGGTGAAGTCGTCATGGAAGCCGATTCCCCGGCTTTCGATTTTGAAGCTCACCATCAGGGCGGCCAGCACCAGCCAGGTCGCGGCGAGTCCGAGATAAAACGCCGGGCGTTTCTTCAGGGCGG
>CAMAPG010000087.1 GCA_945859965.1 Opitutus sp. GAS368
GCGGCATCGTGTTGGGTTCCGCCCCCTGAGCTGGATTCATGCCGTTGCAGGAACCTGCTTGAGGCGATTTTCGCGTGCCGCGTTATTCATCGCCTGCAAGCAGGCTCCTACATTTAAGCCGCGGGTGACGACAGCAGCCGCTTGAGCACTTCGCCCAATTGACGCTGCTCTTTGAACGTCGGGAAAACGCTGACGCCCGCGGCCAGGGCCTGATCGCGGATGTCATCCCGGCCCGAAGCCATGACGATCGGCGTGACCGAATCGGTTTCCCGGATGACCCGGATCATGGCGATTCCATCCATGGCTCCCAGTTGGGAGTCGGACACGATCGCATCGACGTGGTGGGTTCGCAGATGATTGAGCATCGGCTGGGCGGAGTCGAATTCGACGAAGCCCGTCTCGGGCAGCGCCTTGGTGATCATCGCACGGGTGATAAACCGCAGGTCGAGATCGTCGTCCACGATGTCGATTTGGGGCTTATCTTTCACAGATTCGGATGAAGGGGGCTGGCGGGAAGGGTGAATTTACCGCGCACGTTGTCGTGCGTCCAGATTGGGAAGAAACGCCGTAAACAGGCCGATCAGGGGAAGAAAACTGCACATCCGGAAAACGGTGATGATGCTGGTGTGATCGGCCAGCTTGCCGAGGAGGGCCGAGCCGATCCCGGCGATGCCAAAGGCAAAGCCGAAGAAAAGACCGGCGACCATGCCGACTTTTCCCGGCAGGAGTTCCTGGGCGTAGACCAGGATGGCCGAAAAGGCGGAGGCGAGGATCAGGCCGATGATTGCCGTCAGCACTGCGGTCCAGGCGAGACTGGCGTAGGGCAGCAGGATCGAGAACGGCGCCACGCCCAGGATGGAGATCCAGATCACGATTTTGCGGCCGAACCGGTCGCCTATCGGTCCGCCGATGATGGTGCCGGCTGCGATGGCGAAGAGAAAAATGAAAAGATAGATCTGCGCGTGCTGGACCGAGACGCCGAATTTGCCGATGAGATAGAACGTGTAGTAGCTGGTCAGGCTGACGAGGTAGATATACTTCGAGAAAATCAGCGTCATCAGCACCAACAGGGCGAAAACCACCTGCCGGTTGCTCAAAAGCGAGCGCGCCGCGCTTTGTCCCGACGAGGAAAGGGAGTTTCGTTGGGCGAGGCTCTGTTGATACCACCGGCCGATTTTGGTCAGGACGAAAATGCCCAGCAAGGCCACCAGCGAGAACCACAGCAGATGCGCGCGCCCGTGCGGCACCACGATCAACGCAGCGAGGAGAGGCCCCAGGGATGACCCGAAGTTTCCGCCCACCTGGAAAAGCGACTGGGCGAAGCCGTGCTTCCCCCCGGAGGCCAGCCGGGCCAGGCGGGATGCTTCCGGATGGAAAATCGATGAGCCGGTTCCGACCAGCGCGGCCGCCAGCAGAACCAGGTGAAAGCTGTTGGCCCGCGCCAGCAGCACCAGACCGATGAGCGTGACACCCATGCCCATCGCCAGCGAATACGGTTTGGGCCGCCGGTCCGTGTAGATTCCCACCAGGGGTTGGAGCAGGGACGCGGTGACTTGAAAGCAAAAGGTGATCAGGCCGATCTGGGCGAACGTCAGGTGAAACGACTCCTTGATCAGCGGATAAATCGCCGGAATCAGCGATTGGATCGTATCGTTCAGCAGGTGCGAGAAGCTGAGGGCGAAGAGGATGTTGAGCGCCGTTTTTTGCGGCGCCGGGTTTTCCGTGGCGGGGGCTGGCGGACGATCCATTCCAGTTTTGTGCGGACTGCGGATAGCCTGCGCAATCGTTTAGATCGCGAACCCAATCCACGCGCTCGAAGCGCCGCATGGGAGGAATCAAATTCAACCAATGCTTGGATGCCGGCTCTTGCGCGCTCCGCGCTCTCCCGAAGGAAATGGATGGCGGGATCGCGAAAGGGCGGGAAAGGCTGGATGGGGATTATTTCCCAAACATTTTGGCGATCATAAAAATGACCACGGCGCCAACGAGGCCGCCGCCGAAAACGAGATAGAGGATCGACCAACCGATGGCGGCAACAGGAGCAAGGGTGATTAAGAGATTCATGGGAATAGGTGTTTGAGGGGCTTTATTGTTAGCGGGTGCGAAGAAGAATACTCACGAATACTGCGTTCATGGTGGGGTGGATGAACGCAAAGTTCCGCTCCTCGACGCCGACACATGGCCCGGGATCTGCCCCTATATGCCCCCCGGGAAAACCCCGATGTTCATTTGCCGGCGCATCGTTTAGATTCCGCCCAAGCCCCTTGATTTCCTTGATCTTGCACCATCCATTCCGCCCGATTGTTGAATTACTTCCCAGTCAGGCGCGTTACTACCGTCCGTTGCAGATCGGATGCGGGCTCCGACTTCTTCCATGCGTTACTCCTCACTAAGCGTCAGGTGTCATCGTTTATTTCACGTTATCGTTTGTGGCAGCCTGGGACTGCTCGCGACGCTTCATCCCTCCGTCGCGAGCGCCCAGTCCACGTCGTCGATGTCGTCTGCCGTGACGAGCTTGAAGAAAATGTCGCTCGAGGAGCTGATGACCTTGGAGGTGTCGACCGTGTCGCGGAAAGAGGAGCGCGGGTGGACAGCTGCGGGGGCGATCGACGTCGTCACGAATGAGGAGATTCGCCGGTCCGGCGTGCAAATGTGCCCGATGCGCTGCGCCTGGCCACCGGGGTTCACGTGGGGCAATCGAGCGCCCGCAGCTGGGCGATCAGCACCCGCGGCTTCAATGTCCTCGCCGACAACAAGATTTCCGTGGTGCTGGACGGCCGCAGTCTATTCACGCCGTTTTTCTCCGGCGTGCAGTGGGATGCGCAGAGCACCATGATGGAGGATATCGATCGCATCGAAGTGGTGCGCGGACCGGCGGGCTCCCTGTGGGGCGCTTTTGCGGTCAATGGTTTCATCCAGATTGTCACCAAGCCGGCGTGGGAGACGCAGGGTTTACTGGCGGCGGCCGCCACCGGATCGGAAGATCCCATATCCATCTCGGTGCGGTATGGCGGGGAGATCAGCCAGGACGTTTACTACCGGGCCTACGTGAAATATTTCCAGACGGAGTGGACCTACCAGTCCAATGGGACCCAGACGTTTCCCAACACGGATTTCCTGCAGTCGGGCTTCCGGCTCGATTCGAAACGGGTGTCCGACACCACCGTCACATTGCAGGGCGACGTCTACACGAACAAGGGCCTCCCGCTCAATCAGCTGTTGCAGACTGATATCTCGGGTTGGAATATTCTCGGACGTTGGTACCGCGTGCTTACCTCCGATTCGAATGTGCAGGGGGAAGGATACTTTGATCAAACGTCCCATGATATAGCCTCCTCCTTCACGGAGGATCGCCGGACTTTTTCCCTGAGCGGCAAATATCACGTCCAGATGGACCGTCATGACCTGTTGGTCGGCGCCGATGGAGTGACGTCGAGCGACAATATTCCCCCGGTCAGCATCCTGCTGTTTGAGCCGCCCCAGCGGCGGACCAACACGGTCAGTGCCTATGTGCAGGACACGTTTGCGCTCGTGCCTCAACGCGTGTCGCTCACGGGTGGTGTCAAGGCGGAGCACAATTCCTTCTCCGGTTACGAAGTGCAGTCCACGATCCGTGCGGCGTGGACGCCCAGCACCCGCACCACGATCTGGTCGGCGATCTCGCGCGCAGTGCGCACCCCCGTCCGCATCGACCAGGATGCTGCTCGAGGCGCGCCACCGCGGGGTGCGCGTGCAGGTGATTATTCCCGCGATCAACGATTCCCGCTTCGGCCGCAGTGCCTCCCGCTCGCGGTGGGGCCCGCTGCTCGAGGCGGGCGTGGAATTCCACCAGTATCTTCCCGCGATGCTGCACTGCAAAGTCATGCTCGTGGACGATGCCTTCGTCACGGTTGGCTCGGTCAACTTCGACAACCGCTCCTTCGCGATCAACGACGAGATGAACGTCAACATTCTCGATCAGGCGTCGGCTCGCGAGTACGCGCGCATTTTCGAAGATGACCTCAGCCATTCGCGCGCGCTGACCCTCGCCGAATTTGAAAGCCGTCCCTGGTGGCTGAAACTCACCGACAATTTCTGCGGACTTTTCCGCTCGCAGCTGTGAGGAAATATTTTTGTGCGGGCGCGGAAAAAAATCCGAATGATTTTTTCCTGACGGATTTTTTCGCGAAGTGCGAAGCCGTGCACAAAAAAACAAAACACGTTTTCTGTAAAATAATGCGTGCAACTATTACAAAACAGGCGACAATAACGGTGTGAAAAAAAAATCCACCAAGTCACGTTCCGCTAAAAAAGCAGTTCGCAAGTCTCGTCCTTCCGTAAAAAAGAAGAAGAAGACCGGTAAGAAAAAGTAATTCGTCCGCGCGCGAGCGATCAACCGCGGCGCCCGGGGAATTAAAACTCCCGGGACAGTGGCGGATTGCTGGCAGCGGATTTTGACAGAGTGAGGCACGGCCCACCGAATACGTTCGGTGGGCCGGCTTCGTTTTGGGAGGATGGAACGGTTCGCTCTCCCGGTGATGGAGGCGAGGAGATGAAGCGTGGCTGACGCTTAGGGGATCACCAACGGCCGGTTCGACTGAAGATACTCCGGGGGAAAATCGCGGTAGTGTGCCGTCCCGTTTACCTTGGAAACGGAATAGCTGACGACAGCGGAAAAGCGACGGAACGGATCGAAATATCCCACCGTCATGCCGGCTCCGCGTTCGCTGCAGCCGCCACTGCCGGTGCCGTACCACGCGCTGAACGAACCGTGAATTTCCGGAGACCGTGCCCGTGATTCCGGAAGAAAGGTTCGCGGCGACGAAAATGATTCGGTTGTCGCGAGGCTCCCGACCGGCGGGGAGAGCGTTCGTTCGAACCGCTTGTCCAAACGGGCCAGTTCCACGGCCGAAAGGGAATCGAGTCCGGCGGCGTGTCGTTCCTCCGCGGGGATTCGTTCGGAAAAACGTGCCGGACCGGAAGCGCGTGATTTTGCCCGGGGCACAGATTCGCGCCGGATCAAGGCATCGAGCGCCCCGACTTGGTCGGACGATAACCGGTCCACGCCAGTGGCGACGCGCTCTTCTGGTGTCAGCGTGGCGGAAAACCGGGTCTCCGCGGCCCGCGCCGCCGTGCTCCCGAAAAGCAGGAGCAGGGAGGCGCCCGTCAGTAGCGTGAGGATTTTCATCGGGTGGAGGTGGCAGCATGGAGACTGCGTGCTCCATGCCGGCGTTCCGTTTATTTCCCACGAAGATCAGGCGGCGGCAATCACCTGGCCCAATCGGGCAATCCCGGCCTCGATCCGATCGGTGGACGCATTGCTGAAATTGAGCCTCATCGTGTTGTGTCGCGGCGGGCCGACCCAGAACGAGGCACCGGGAACGAAAGCCACGTGCGCGGCCGCCGCGACGCGCAAAAGCGGAGTGGTGTCGAGATGAGCGGGCAGGGTGACCCAAAGAAAAAGTCCTCCGTCCGGCTGCGTCCACGTGCAGCCGTCGGGCAAATGCTTTTCCAAGGCGGCGAGCATGGCATCGCGGCGCTCGGCATAAACCGTGCAAAGCCGGGCGACGTGCGTGGAGAGAAAGTCAGGCTGGCGCAGACATTGCCCCAAAAGCCGCTGGGCAAACGTCGAGGTATGCAGATCCGCCGCCTGTTTTGCGGTCACGAGCTGTTCGTAAACCCGGTGATTGGGCGCCACGAGCCAGGCCACACGCAGTCCCGGGGCGAGAATTTTGCTGGCGGTGCCGAGGTACAGGCAGTCGCGGGCGCCGGGCAGCGCTCCGAGCGCAGGGGAGGGCTGGCCCGAGTAGCGCAATTCGCCATAGGGATCGTCCTCGAGGAGCGGCACGCCGAATTCGGCGGCGAGGCCGACAATTTCCGCGCGGCGGGTTGCGGCCAGACTCGTGCCGGATGGATTCTGGAAATTCGGGATCAGGTAGAGCAGTTTGGGCCGGCGGGGCGAGGTGCGCAGCAACTCGCGCAAGGCGTCGCTTCGCAATCCGTGTTCATCCGCGGGCACTCCGATGACGTGTGCTTCATACGCCTGGAAGACTTGCAAGGCCCCGAGGTAGGCGGGGTTTTCCACGAGGACAATGTCGCCGGGATCGAGCAGCACCTTGGCCACGAGATCGAGTCCCTGTTGGGAGCCATGGGTGATCAACACCTGGTCGGGAGTCGCGGCGAGGCCGACGGTTTTCCGCAGGTGTCCGCAGACCCATTCACGCAGCGGGGGATAACCTTCCGTGGTGCTGTACTGAAGGGCGGCCGCACCTTCGGTCGCGAAAAGCGTGGCGGCGGCGTGCGCGAGGGTTTCAAGCGGAAATAATTCCGGGGCGGGCAGGCCGCCGGCGAATGAAATGATCTCCGGCGACTCCGTGACTTTCAGGATTTCCCGGATGGCACTCGGTTTGAGCCCCGCGGTGCGCGCGGCGAAACGGAAGGCCGTTTCCGCACCAGCGGATTTCCGGCTGGCCGTGACAGGAGAGACGATCGTCGCCGCGCTCATGGCAGATGGGACCGGTAGCCGCGCGAAGTCCGCGTCGGTTCGGTTTCCGCTGAGAGTTCAGGCGTGAGCTCCGGCCACGGATTCACCACGAGAAAATCGTGGGTTTCGCGGCAGGGCGGTGGTGGTTCGGGCGGCAGCAGGGCGCCGTCGAACATATCAAGCAGGCGCATATCCTGCGTGGTGCGCAGGATGTGGCGTAGGTTGGCTCCGTTGGTTGGCATGGGTGTGGTGGTTGGAGCCCACTCTTGAACCGCGCCGGACGAGGCCAAAAAAAGCCCCTCCGGTTCGGCACCGGAGGGGCAAAGTCGTTTGTAATACGATCAGAACCCTCTCGGCGCGCGGGACGCGGATACGACGGAAGCGGCGACCACGGAATGGTGGGCGAGGGCGGAAATAAATTTCGTCGTGCCGAAAAGGTTCATCTGATTCGCGGGCGAGAAAGGCGGGGACGGCACGGAGTGTCAAGTCCGCGTTGCCGGATGGGTTCATGTTACCCGGACGACGATGAAGCCGTGTCCTGCGCCGCTGGGTGTCACGATCGGCTGGATAACATGGAACTTCCGGCAAACAGACCACTCCAAAGGCGGTATGACGAAGACGCTTCGCCAGCAGGTGACGCAGTTCAAAGCGGGCAAACAGGGCCATCGTTTTCGGGACCACTATGCCCGGCAGCGTCAGATGAAAGACCGGACCTCGAGTTGGTCGCGAATCCTGGTCTGGCTGATCGCCCTCGTTTTGCTGGCGATCGGGATTGTGCTCGTTTTCATCCCGGGACCGGCGGTGGTTTTCTTTTGCATCGCCGGGGCTTTGCTGGCCACGGAATCCCACCCGATTGCCGTAGCGATGGACTGGTGTGAAGTGAAGATTCGCGCGGTGCTCAGTTGGGTTCGTTGTTCCTGAAAGAGGTTTTCGAAGCTGGATAAAATGGGCGTTCTGGTCGTGCTTGCTGGTGCGGGTGGCGGTGTGGCCTACGCCATGTATCGACTGTGCATTGCCCGTTGATGGTTCGGCCCATCGGCTTTGGGCACAAAAAAGCCCGGTGATTCAGTCGTGCGACCGGACCACCAGGCTGAATTTTTAACGGCGGTCTACTTAGACCTTGGACGAACGCCGAAAAGTCATGCCGGCGCCGGCGAGGACGAGCACGCCGCCGCCGACCATGTAAATAATGTGCTTGGGCGTGCGGGCTCCGCCGTCGACCTTGTTGGCGACGCTGGTGCCGACTTCCGAAGCCTGGCCGACGAGCGAGTCTTTGCGGGAAAGTCCCTGGGAAAAGAGAACGATGCCCACGACGAGAAGAACGATGCCGATGATGCGATTCATAAGTGTGTGATTTAAGGGTTGGAGACTGTGATCTGGGGATCACGGACCAGCCGGGCGTGATTGCGTTCCGAACCCGCTCAAAAAACCCTGCCCGAAGCCGGGCGGGTCAAAGACCGGTTATTGGCGGAATTCCGGATGCCGTTCGACGAACCGCGCCACATACGAACAGCGCGGCACAATCGTGCGACCCAGCCGGCGGGCATCTTCCAAGCCGGCGCGCACCAGCTTTTCCGCAATCCCGCGTCCGCGCAAAGCGGGTGGGACGAAGGTGTGGGTGAAAATCATCTCGTTGCCCGCGAGTTCGTACTCGGCCACGGCCAGCTGTCCGTCGATGCGGGCCTCAAAGCGATGATTCGCCACATCGTGGTGAATCGGAACCTCGGGTAACGGTGCTGGCATGGCGTCCGGCTGGCTCGGCTGGCTAGGGTTTGGCCGGTCCGCTACCCATGGCTTCCTTCACGTGCTGGACAGTCGGCGAATTCCGCGGGATCTTGACGGTCTGTTCGGCGTGCGTATCGCGGCCAATATAGTCGACGGCGACGGCGGCGAGCAGGGGGAGCGCGTGTTCAACCGAAGCACTGGGACTCACAAGGGTCGTGCGCACGTCCCAGAGCTCTTCCCCGCGGTTTCGCCCGGCCGGATTTTTCTCTTCATAGCGGCGGGCGGATATCTGCAGGAATTTTTCAACGACCGGAGTGCCGTCGAGCAAGGGGACGGTGTGGCCGACGCCGTAATCGAATTCGACCAGCATTTCCGGCCGGGTCCCTTTTGGAGATTCGAACATCCCCTTGGTTTCGAGCGAGGCTTTGATCGCGGCGATGGCGTAGGCGTGGACGTCCGGTCCTTGGACGGAGCCGGGATATTTTGGCACCAGTTTGAACGATTGCGCACCCGCCGCGGAAGGCGAGCTGATGGCATCCACGCCCACGCGAATATCGGGGAGGGGCATGGTGCAGCCGAACCAGCCCGCGCAAAATGCGAGAAGAACGGACAACCGGACAAGAATGCTGCGCGCGGCTGGGGGCATGGCGGGCTTACTTCTGAGTAGCCGTGCGGCGGTGATTTGCAACTTTCCGATGGTGGGGTCTGTTTGGGAGTAATCCGGGTAGCGAAAGCCGTGAGGCTTTCGTCCGAGCCCGAAACGCTCACGCATTTCGCTACGCATCCAAGGCAATCACTTCGTGGCTTTGTGTGACCCGCATAAAAAAGCTCAACCCGCCGGCGGCACGCCGAAGTGCGCTTTATGCGCGGCGTAGCCGGCGGTGTCGGCGAGCATGGCCTCGATCGTGGCCGCGAGCGGTTCAAGGTGGACCAGCCCGGAGAACACGGCCTTGTCGGAAATCGCGTCCTCGAGAATGAAGGCGGGCCGCTGGGAAATCTGGTGGGCGTGAAACTCGGCGGTGCTGGCCGCGACGCGCGCCTTGACCTCGGCAGATTCCGCCCGCGCCCGGAGCTTGCCGGCATTCAGTTTGCCCGCGGCGGCCGCGACGGCGACGGCCACGGACAGATCGCCGATTCTGCGGCCCTCGCGCAAGCCGGCGTGAGCCAGGGCCAGCCGGATTTCATCGCCATTGAAACCGAAATCCCGGGCGGCCTCCGCAACGAGATTCGGCACCCGATAGAGTGTACGATCGGTCTCGAACGAACCGGAGTTGAGCATGAACGGAGAACGCATGAGCGTGCCGCCGCTCCGGCGGTAGAACCAGTCGCATTGCTCGCGCGAGGCGGGAAAGTCGCCGGCGTTCATGAGCGCGATTTTCCACTGAAAGTCCACGCGGCCCGCATAGCGCTTTTTCAGCTCGGCCCAGGTCGGCTCGGCCCAAATGCACCACGACGAAAAAATCTCCACGTAATAGGTGACCTTCATGGCCATAGCGCATTCCCCGCGGAGTATTCCGTCAACGCCTCAATGCAGGGGGATTTTTAGCCACGAAAGAACACAAGGAGCACAAAGAACGATTCCGAACCATTCTGGATCCGATCTTTGTGCTCCTTGTGTTCTTTTGTGGCCAACCCGGTTTGGAATTCCGGGAGCTTGCGCTCCGTGGTTACTTTTTCCCGCCGAACAGTTTTTTCAGCTGATCGCCGGTTTGCTTCACGGTCTCGGCGGCCGCGGCACCCGTGGTGCTGCCGATTTTGCCAAGCGCCTGGGTGGAGGCGGCGACGACGCTCGTCGTGACGCTCCGCATCACGGCAAAGGCGATCTGATTCGCGGTGATGCCGCCTTCCTTGGTGCCGAGGTCGTTCAAAGTGACGGGCGGCATCGGCAGGGTCATGGCGGCGGGGCCGACACCGATGGTGACGTGGCCGTTTTTCAGGATGAAGCGCTTTACCTCGAATTTGGTCGGCGCCTTGTCCTTGGCTTCCGGTTCGTCCTTCTTGCCGCCGGTGGAGGCCTCGATGTTCTTCAAGAGGTCGCCGATGTTGCTGGCGACCAGTTTGGTTTCATAGACGAACTCGGGATTGTCGATGATCACCTCGTTCAGGATGATATGGTCGCCGAAGATGGAGAACGGTTTCACGTCCACGTGAATCTGGCCGAGATAAAAGGCCTTGTCGGAGGACCAGCCGGGAGGATTTCCGACATATAGTCCGCTGAGCGTGCCCGCGCCGGTCATGGGGGAAAGGCTGGCGCTCGCGAGTTCGACCTTCGT
>CAMAPG010000088.1 GCA_945859965.1 Opitutus sp. GAS368
TGGTCCGCGCCTTTGTCCGCATCGGACGGAACCCAGTAGGCGATATTGGTCATGCCATAATGGGTGAAGAACACGCGGGTGTGATCGCGGAACCGGGCATGCAGAGCCGGGAGTTTTCCCGCGGGAGTAACATAGGTTCTGAGTTCGAACACGCGTGGCCCCGCCGAAGAGACGCGGATCGCCGGCGAATAGTCGGTGGCGTTGAGAAAGGTCGATTCCACCTTGGCGACAATCTTGCCGTCGGCCTCGCTGGCCGTGCGGGCGGCGATCCAGTCGGGGTCCTTGCTGAATTCCGCCCAGGATTTCTTGGCGGCTTCGCGGCTGGGATAACCCAGGAGATAAACGAGTTTTTCGCCTGCACCATCCTTGGCGTCCATCGGGGTCCAGTAGCCGATGTTTTCCATGCCGTGCTTTTCGAAAAGCTTGCACGTGTGATCGCGGAAACGCGCCAGCATGGCGGGCATGCGTCCGGGAAGCACGGTGTAGATGCGCAGTTCGTAAACGCGGGTGTCCGGTGCCGCCTGTCCGGTCGAGGCGGCGGCGATGAGGAGGCCGAGGCTGAGGAGGGAAAACAATGGGTTCATAGAGGTAAATTAATTCATCCACTGGCCGGAGTGGCCTGCCCCGGCGCCGACCGCGACTTCCGCTTCAGCCTCTTCGGGAGGATGTTCTTCCAGCGGGGCGAATCGTTCCGAGGAAAATCCCAGCTCCTGCTTTCCCTGGTGGAAGGGATCCGGCGGATTGTGCAGCTCGTGCAACAGCAGGCCCACGGTGGCGGAGTCCCCGCCTTTCACGATTTTCTCGCGGCCGAGAAAAACTTCCCGGATCATGTAGGTGTTCCCTTTGACCGGGAGCTGTTTGTAGATGGCTTTCACGATGTCGGTGAAGCTATCGTTGGTGCAGACGACTTTCTGGCCTTTGACCATGGTGGAGGGAGAAGATGGAACTCAGGAAATCAGGAAGCAATCCCTGACGCTTTTCCTGAGTTCGTGAGTTCCCCATTTAAAATCAGGAAATTTATTCGATCCGACCCTCATCGAAATCGATCAGGTCGGGGACGCTCTTGATCTCGCCGGCGCGATCGGCGCAGCCCATGGCGGTCAGGGCTTCCTTGAGAAATTCCTGGCCGGCGGGGGTCAGGCCTTTTTGCACGAGATCCCGGTTCCATTTCGTGGCGTGAACCTCCTTGGGCAGCAGGGCGAGCAGGCGGCGGTCGATTTCCGCGTCATCGGCTGACTCGAACACGATTTTTTCCACCGCCGCCGGATCGATGCCGAGGTGCAGGCTGAGAAAACGATCGAGCCCCCGCTTGTAGTTCTTCGCATAACTCGCCGGCAGCGCGCCGTGGGCTTTCACATACCGGCACTTTGCGAGAAACCGCGGCAGATACAGCAGGCCGGTGGCAGGGTGCGGCTGGTAAGGGGAAGGCAGGCAGGTGAGGATCTCACCCGTGGAGCCTAGAATGGGTTTCGACGCCATGACGGCTTTGAATGGGCCGCCTCCACCGGCTGCTGTCAATCGGGAGGATGCGGGCGGACGTGACACCCGTTCCCGATGAAAACATTTCCTCCGTGATCCGATGGATCGTTTTCCGGATGTGGGCGGGGTGCCCCCCACCCCGCAGTGCGGCCCAAGCGGGGTGAGCGCACCCCGCCCACATTTAATTCCTTACATTCTTCGGTTCCGCGTATTCCGCGGGAATCGCGTCGATCGACCGCACTTCCAGATCGCGGTAAAATATTTCGGCACCTTCCGATTGCAGAATGATCGGTCCGGAGGTCACGGGAACGGGTTTTGGCCCATCGATCCGCCGCGGCCCATGCAGCCGCATCACGACCTTGCCGTTGACGATGTGGAGGGTGTCTTCGCCCAGGGCCACGATCTCGACGGTATTCCATTCCCCGGTGGGCTTCTCGTTGTCCGGCTGTTTGACGCAGCGGCCGACCCATCCCGGGATTTGGGAGAACACTTTCCATTCCCCGGCGGGGTTGTAGTCGTAGACCGGTTTTTCCCCTCCCCCGGGCCGCAGTGTGGAACGGACGGAAACCTGAGAAAGGACCGCATAAAGATCGCCCACGTCGTGTTCCTGGATTTGCAGTTCGATCGAGCGCGACCACGTACGTCCTTCGACTCCCGAAGGACAGTGCACATAATAGAGCACCCCGCTGTCACGCGGAGTACCGGCTTTATCCCGGGGCGGCCATTTTTTGACGCCCCATTTGAATTGAAGCCGCAGGTGGAAGTTTTCGAACGACCGGCTGGAGCGCAGTTCGCCAAAGACCTGTCCGGAAATGCGGATCGCCGGCCGGCCCTCGACTTCCACCACGCTGAACACGTGCAGGGGATCGCGGTTCAATCCGATCGGCTCCAGGTAATTTCCGTCCGCCGCCCGCGCGGCACCGGGCAAATCGGTGGAAGGATGCGGCTTGATGAGATAGGTCCCCCACCCCGCCAGATTCTTCCCGTTCCACAACGGCTGCCACGTTTCCGCGGCGGAGAGTGCTCCGGAGAAAACGGCCAAGCCCAGGAGCAAGACGGTGCCGCGCATGGGCGAGGTGAAGAGGCCGGACTTACGGCAGGTCGGTCGTGCCCATCAGGTAGCGGTCGCACTCGCGCGCGGCGCCCCGGCCTTCGTTGATCGCCCAGACGACGAGACTCTGGCCGCGGCGGCAATCACCGGCTGCGAACACGCCCTTGAGGCTGGTCGTGTACTTTTCGTGCTCGGCCTTGATGTTGCTGCGCGGATCGGTTTCGAGGCCGATCTCTTTCAGAAGCGGCTGTTCGGGCCCGAGAAAGCCCATCGCCAGCAACACGAGTTGCGCGGGACGGGTTTTTTCCGTGCCGGGCTGCTCCTTGGGGACGAACTGGCCCTTCTCGTTTTTCTCCCACTTGATTTCGACGGTCACGAGTTCCTTCACGCGCCCCTCGGCATCGCCGCCGAACTTTTTCACCGTGGTGAGATAAATGCGCGGATCGGCGCCGAACTTGGCGGCGGCCTCCTCCTGGCCGTAATCCATCTTGTAGACCTTGGGCCACTCGGGCCAGGGATTGTCGGCCGCGCGCTCGAGCGGCGGCTTGGGCAGGATCTCGATCTGCAGGATGCTCTTGGCGCTGTGGCGCATGGCGGTGCCGACGCAATCGGTGCCGGTGTCGCCGCCGCCGATGACCACGACATCCTTGCCCTTGGCATGGATCGGACAGTGGTCGGCCCCGCCGTTGAGGACGGCCTTCGTATTGGCCGTCAGATACTCCATGGCGAAATGCACGCCCTTGAGAGTGCGGCCCTCGATCGGGAGATCGCGCGGCTGCGTGGCGCCGGTGCAGATGACCGTGGCGTCGAATTCCTTGAGGAAGATCTGCGGCTCGACGTTGTCGCCGACGTTTGCGTTGCAGATGAATTTGATGCCTTCCTGCTCCATGTGCTTGATGCGGCGGAGGACGACCTCCTGCTTGTCGAGCTTCATGTTCGGAATGCCGTACATCAGGAGACCGCCCGGGCGGTCGGCGCGTTCGAAAACGGTGACCGTGTGGCCGGCGCTGTTGAGCTGGGCGGCGGCGGACAGCCCGGCGGGGCCGGAGCCGATGACGGCGATTTTCTTGCCGGTGCGGACCTTGGGGGCCTCGGGAATCACCCAGCCCTCTTCCCAGCCGCGGTCGGTGATCGCGGCCTCGATGTTCTTGATCGTGACGGCCGGGGCATTGATGCCGAGCACGCACGAACCCTCGCAGGGCGCCGGGCACACGCGGCCAGTGAATTCCGGGAAATTATTCGTCTTGTGCAGGCGGGAAAGCGCTTCCTTCCACAGGCCGCGGTAGACGAGGTCGTTCCACTCCGGGATGAGATTGTTGATCGGGCAGCCCGACGCCATGCCGCTGATCAGCTTGCCGGTGTGGCAGAAGGGAACGCCGCAATCCATGCAACGCGCACCCTGATGGCGGAGTTTTTTCTCCTCCATGTGGTGATGGAATTCCTTCCAGTCGCGGGTGCGTTCGAGCGGGGTGCGATCGACGGGCAGTTCCCGCAGATATTCGATGAATCCAGTTGGCTTGCCCATGGTGCAGTTGGTGAAGGTGAAGCTGGCTTGAAATCAGGCTGGGAGGTGGAACATCAGTTGCCGCCGACGCGGGAAAGGTCGCGGGCGTTTTCTTCGAACGCGGCCATGACGGCTTCGTCGCCGGTGAGGCCCTGGCCTTGCGCGCGCTCGATGCAGGCGAGCATGCGCTTGTAGTCCTTGGGCATGATCTTGACGAAACGCTTCACGGTCTTGTCCCAGTCCTTGAGCAATTCCTGGGCGCGCGTGCTTTTCGTGTAGTTCAGATGATTCTGGACGAGGGCGCGGACTTCCGCGATCTCGGCGGTACTTTCGATCTTTTCAATGCCGACCATCTGAGGGTTGACGCGTTTGGCGAAGTCGCCGCTTTCGTCGAGCACGTAGGCCACGCCGCCCGACATGCCCGCGCCGAAGTTGCGCCCGGCGGGGCCGAGCACCACGACGCGTCCGCCGGTCATGTATTCGCAGCCGTTGTCACCGATGGCCTCGACCACGGCGCTGACGCCGCTGTTGCGGACGCCGAAGCGCTCGCCGGCCATGCCGCGGATGTAAACCTCACCGGCGGTTGCACCATAAAGCGCGACGTTGCCAATGATCATGTTTTTCGACGCGTCGAAGGTCGCGGCCGGAGACGGATAGATGATGATCTTTCCGCCGGAGAGGCCCTTGCCCACGTAATCATTGGCGTCGCCCTCGATGGAGAACGTCATGCCGCGGGTCATGAATGCGCCGAAGCTCTGTCCGGCCGACCCCTTGAAATGAATCCGGATCGTGTCGTCGGGCAGGCCCTTGGCGCCCCATTTCTTCGTGATCTCGCCGCTGGTGATGGTGCCGACGACGCGGTGGACGTTGCGGATCGGCATCTCGGCCACGACCTTCTCGCCGCGCTCGATGGCCGGCTGGCAGAGATCGAGCAGTACGGTAAGATCGAGCGACTTGTCGAGACCGTGGTCCTGCTTGATCGAGCAGAAGCGGCCGACCTCGGGACCGACGTCGGGCTGGTAGAGGATATTGCTGAAGTCGACGCCCTTGGCCTTCCAGTGGGTAATCGCCTGCCGGGGCTCAAGGCGGTCGACCTGGCCGACCATTTCCTCGATCGTGCGGAAGCCGAGCTGGGCCATGATCTCGCGGACCTCCTCGGCGATGAAGCGCATGAAGTTGACGACGTACTCCGGCTTGCCGGTGTATTTTGCACGGAGGCGCGGATCCTGCGTGGCGACACCCGCGGGGCAGGTGTTGAGATGACAGACGCGCATCATGATGCAGCCAGTCGCGACCAATGGTGCGGTGGCGAAGCCGAATTCCTCGGCGCCGAGCAGCGCGGCGATGACGACATCGCGGCCGGTTTTGAGCTGGCCGTCGGTTTCGACCACGATGCGGCTGCGCAGATTGTTGAGGACAAGCGTCTGGTGCGTTTCGGCCAGGCCGAGTTCCCACGGCAGGCCGGCATGCTGCAGCGAGGTCTGCGGCGAGGCACCGGTGCCACCGTCGTATCCGCTGATCAGCACCACATCGGCATGCGCCTTGGCGACGCCGGCGGCGATGGTGCCGACGCCGACCTCGGAAACGAGCTTCACGCTCACGCGCGCGTGGCGGTTGCCGTTCTTGAGGTCATGGATGAGCTCCGCGAGATCCTCGATCGAGTAGATGTCGTGGTGCGGCGGGGGCGAAATGAGGCCGACACCGGCGGTGGTGTGCCGGGTCTTGGCGACCCAGGGATAGACCTTCGAGCCGGGCAGCTGGCCGCCCTCGCCGGGCTTGGCGCCCTGGGCCATCTTGATCTGGAGTTCCTTCGCGTTGACGAGGTATTCGCTCGTGACGCCGAAACGGCCGGAGGCGACCTGCTTGATCGCGGAATTTTTCGAATCGCCGTTGGGCAGCGGAATGAAGCGTTCGGGATCCTCGCCGCCCTCGCCCGTGTTGCTCTTGCCGCCGATGCGGTTCATCGCGATCGCGAGCGTTTCGTGGGCTTCCTTGCTGATCGAGCCGTAGGACATCGCGCCGGTCTTGAACCGCTTCACGATGCTGTCCACGGATTCGACCTCCTCGATCGGGATGGGCGTGGCCAACTTGAAATCGAGCAGGCTGCGCAGCGTGCAAAGATTGCGACCCTGCTCGTTGACGAGCTTGGCGTAATCCTTGAAGGCTGGGTAACTGCCGAGGCGGGTGGCCTTTTGCAGCTTGTGGATGGATTCCGGGGTAAAGAGATGGGCTTCGCCATCGGCGCGCCATTGGTAGAGGCCCCCGACCGGCAAAGTCTGGTTGTTGACCGGCCGTTCGGGATAGGCGGCGTGATGGCGCGCGAGGACTTCCTGCGCGATCACGTCCATGCCGATGCCCCCGATGCGGGACGCGGTCCACGTGAAGTAATGATCGACGACGTCCTGGCGCAGGCCGAGCGCCTCGAACACCTGGGCGCCGCGGTAGCTCTGGATCGCGGAGATGCCCATCTTGGACATCACCTTGATGACGCCCTTGCTGGCAGCCTTCACGAAATTCTTGCAGGCGGTCTTGTGGTCGATGTTCACCAGCGACCCCTCGCGGATCATGTCGTCGATCGTCTCGAACGCGACGTACGGATTGATGGCGCTGACGCCGTAGCCGATGAGCAGCGAGAAGTGGTGCACCTCGCGCGCCTCGCCGGTTTCGAGGATGAGGCTGGCGCGGGTGCGCAGGCCTTCGCGGATGAGATAATGGTGCAGCCCGGCGATCGCGAGCAGCGCGGGGATCGGGGCGAAGTCGCGATTCACGCCGCGATCGCTGAGGATGATGACATTGATCTCATCCTCCTCGATCATGCGGCGGGCCATCGCGCAGAGCTCCTCCATCGACTTCACCAAACCGCGTTCGCCGCGCACGACGCGGAACAGGATCGGCAGCACGCCGATTTTCAACGCGGGCAGATCCATGCGGCGGATCTTAGCAAATTCCTCGTTGGTGAGGACGGGCCACTTCAGTTCGACGCGGCGGCACGCGGTTGGCTCGGGGTGCAGGAGATTGCCCTCGGAACCCAGGCGGGTCTCGGCCGACGTGATGATTTCCTCGCGGATGCAATCGATCGGAGGATTGGTGACCTGCGCGAAGAGCTGCTTGAAATAATCGTAGAGCAGGCGCGGCTTGTTGGAGAGCACGGCGAGCGCGCCGTCGTTGCCCATCGAGCCGATCGCCTCGACGCCGTCGCGGGCCATGGGTGCGAGCAGGAGTCGTTCATCCTCGTGCGTGTAGCCGAAGGCGATCTGCCGCTGGAGCAGCGTGGCGTGGTCGGGCTGCGGGACCTCGGGTGCGTCCGGCAAATCGCTGAGATGCACGAGGTGCTCGTTGAGCCACTGGCGATAAGGGCGCTCGTTGACGAACTCCTGCTTGATCTCCTCGTCCTCGATGATGCGGCCTTGTGCGGTATCGACGAGGAACATGCGGCCGGGCTGGAGCCGGCCCTTGGTCAGGACATTCTCCGGCGGGATATCGAGCACGCCGGTTTCGGACGCCATGATCACGAGGCCGTCCTTGGTCACGCAGTAGCGCGACGGGCGCAGGCCATTGCGGTCGAGAATCGCGCCGATCTGGATGCCGTCGGTGAAAGCGATCGCGGCCGGTCCGTCCCACGGTTCCATGAGGCACGCGTGGTATTGATAGAACGCGCGCCGCTTGTCCTCCATGTTCTCGTCGTTGGACCATGGCTCGGGGATCATCATCATGATCGCGTGGGCCAGCGGGCGGCCGGCGAGCACGAGAAGCTCGAGCGTGTTGTCGAACATCGCCGAATCGCTGCCGTTCGGATTGATGATCGGCAGGATCTTCTTCATGTCGTCGCCGAAGAGCTCCGACTCGAAGAGCGCCTCGCGTGCGTGCATCCAGTTGATGTTGCCGCGGAGCGTGTTGATTTCGCCGTTGTGCGCGACATAGCGGTACGGATGCGCGCGATCCCAGCTGGGAAACGTGTTGGTGCTGAAACGCGAATGGACGAGCGCCAGCGCGGTCTCCATCGCGGGGTTCTTCAGGTCGGGAAAATATTTCTCGAGCTGGTCCGTCAGCAACATGCCTTTGTAGACGATCGTCTTGCAGGAAAGGCTCGCGACATACCAGGACTCGGCGCCGCTCATGGTCGACGTGCGGATCTCGGAGTACGCGCGCTTGCGGATGAGGTAGAGCTTGCGCTCGAACGCGAGGTCATCCTTCAGCGCGGGATTGCGGCCGATGAAGACCTGCCGCATCACGGGCTCACAGGATTTGGCGGAGTCGCCGAGCGAGGAGTTGTCGGTGGGGACGGTGCGCCACCCGAGAAACGTCTGGCCCTCGGACTGGACGATCTGCGCGAAAAACTGTTCGAGGCGGCGGCGCACGGTCGGGTTGCGCGGGAAGAAAATGAGGCCGCAGCCGTATTCGCCCGGGCCGGGCAGGTCGATGCGGGGCTTTTTGCAGACCTCCTTGAAAAACGTGTGGGGCATCTGGAGCAGCACGCCGGCGCCGTCGCCCGTGTTGGGCTCCGCGCCGCTGGCGCCGCGGTGGTCGAGATTGCGCAGCACCTGCAGGCCGTTCTGGAGAATCTGGTGCGATTTGCGCCCCTTTATATCAACCACAAAGCCGACGCCGCAGGCGTCGTGCTCGAACCAGGGATCATAGAGTCCCTGTTTCGCGGGACGACCGGTGGAACGGGAGGCGGCTGGAGCAGGCTGGCTGGGCATGGAGGGAGGCTGCGCGGCGTTCGACATGAGAGGGAAAGAAATTTTTAGGAACGCGCCGCCTTGGGCAGGCGGGAATCGTCCCGCCGCCGAAGCACCGGATCGGGAGAGGAGCTAAAGCAGGGAGTGGACCAGAACACGGAACAAAAAAGTGAAGGATCGGAAAGGTGGATCGAGGCGTCGGGGGAAAAAAAGGGCCGGTCTCGCTTTCTGCGAGAGCGGCCCGGGAGCTTTGGTGGCGTGAGCGCTCAGCAGTGGTCAAAAGAAGCGGATCGTTTTGGTGGCCATCTTGGCGTGCTCTTCGTCCGAGCAGCCGGCGTCGGTCCGGACGTCCGTCGAGGTTTCGGTGGGTTTGACGAGGGCGTTGCTGAGCAGATAGTTTTCCACTTCCTCGCCGGAGATATCCGCGAGCATCACGCCGTCGATCTCGACGCAGGGCGAGAGCGGCTGGCCGGACTTCTGGACCATCTCCGCGTAATTGTCGCGGTTGTTGATGATGTCGATGTCCTCAAACGGCAGTGAATGTTTGCGCATGATCGCGCGCACGCCGTTGGACCACCCGCATTGCGGCTTGAGATAGGCTTTGATCTTCATGAGGTGAAGGTGTGCGTGGACAAAATCGGTGCAAGATAAAGGATCGATTTTACGTCCGGCAAGCGGAAGTTTGCACAATTTTCAGGAGGAGCCGGAAACGGCGAAAAGCCGGGGAGCGATTTTTGTCCTAGCCGCGCGGCATCAGGTCGCCTATCACGCGCAGGATGAAAGTCATTGTGACCGGCGCGGCCGGATTCATTGGTTACCATACGGCACGCCGCCTGGCGGGCAGCGGCCGCTGCGAAGTGCTGGGGGTGGACAACCTCAATGACTACTATGATGTCGGGCTGAAACGGGCGCGGCTGGCGGAATTGGAGGGATTGAAGGATTTCCGGTTTTTGCAGGCGGATTTCGCGGAAACGGAGAAGTTCACGGCCTTGGTGGCCCATTTCCGGCCCGATTATGTGGTGCATCTGGGGGCGCAGGCCGGAGTGCGCTACAGCATGGAAAAGCCGTCCGCCTACGTGCACAGCAACCTCGTGGGCTTTGCCAGTGTGCTCGAGGCGTGCCGGCGCACCCCGCCGAAACACCTGGTTTATGCTTCGAGCAGCAGCGTTTACGGCTCGGGGGCCAAGGCGCCTTTCCGCGAGGAGGACAACACCGACCAGCCGGTATCGTTTTACGGCGCCACCAAGAAGAGCAATGAAACCATGGCGCACAGCTATGCGCATCTCTACGGGCTCATGATCACCGGATTGCGGTTTTTCACGGTTTATGGGCCGTGGGGCCGCCCGGACATGGCGCCGACGCTCTTTGCCCGGGCGATTTGCGAAGGTCAGCCGCTGCGGCTGTTCAACGAAGGAAAAAACCTCCGCGATTTCACCTACGTCGACGATATCGTCGATGGGGTGGTCAAACTGCTGCTTTACCCTCCGGCGGAGCGCCCCACCCCGCCCGTGCGTTTGTTCAACATTGGCCATCAACGGCCGGTCGAGACGCTGCTTTTTGTCCGCATGATGGAGCAATTGCTCGGCCGTCC
>CAMAPG010000089.1 GCA_945859965.1 Opitutus sp. GAS368
ATCAAACTGCACAGACTTTACCCGAAATTATAGCTGTTACGGGATACTAGGGCCAACCAGGACTACCACGACATTAACTACAACCAGGTATTCCTGAAGGAATTCGATACCTGGGCGGTGCACCACAAGTTCACGGTCGGAGCCGATCAACGCCTCACGGTCTTCCGGACAGGCGGCGTCACGTTAAACGGCAACGGGTATTTCAAATACATGAACCCGACTTACCTGCCGGTAGACTCGACCGCCATCTCCGCGCTGTACAATCCTCCCGGTCCGACCGCCGCGAATAACTTCCTCGGAGAGGCTGGTGTCACCTGGATCGGTAGCACCCGGCGTTACGACCGCGTCACCGGTCTTTACGCGCAGGATGCCATCAGCTTCTGGGATGACAAAATCACCCTCATGTATGGTGGCCGTTGGAATGATTTCTTCAGCACCACGGGTCCTTCCTATCCGCAACAGACCAGTACGGCCGCGACCGGGCTACAGATTGTCACGGTCAACGGGGTTCCGACCATCCGGAACGCCGACGTCCAGACGGTCAGCTCCAACAGTGCCCCGGTCTATCGTTACGGCGCCTTGTTTGCCCCCACGGATAACTACTCATTGTACTACAATCACTCTGAGTCGTTCCAATTCAATGCCGGTGTCGACTACCTGAACAATCCGCTCTCGCCGTCAGTTGCGGAGAACAACGAATTCGGCGCGAAAGCCACCTTCTTTGATGGCGCCCTCGGCTTTAACCTGACGCGTTTCGACATCCGGGTCACCAACGTCCGCCTCAGCTTCGTGCAAGGGCCGACCGATCCGTCCCCCGGGGCGTACGGTGTCCGTCAGAGCGGCTTCCAGACCAACAAGGGCTGGGACTTCTCGACCAACTACAACAAGAGCTTCTCCAACGGTATGGTCAACTTGGTGGCCGGTGCCTACCAGGGTGACATCAAGACGGAGCTCGGTGTTCGCCCAATCCGTATTCCCAATACCACGACCAATATCTTCGGAGCGTATGAGTTCACCAAGGGTGCGCTCACGGGCTTCAAAGTGGGTGGCGGTACCAATTGGATTGGTCAGCGTCTTGCGCCCACCTTGACCACAGGTGTCAACAATGGCATCCAGACCCGCATCGATCCTTATTCGGTGTCGAATGTCTTCGCCTCCTACAAATGGAAGCGTTGGACCTTCCAGGTCAACGTGGACAATCTGTTCGACAAGATGTTCATCACCGGCTTCGAGGATGAACTCTGGATTCACACCAGCAATGGTCGCCTCGTGCGTTTCTCGACTGGTTACTCCTTCTAATCTGATTCTTCGAATCGATTAATCGGCTTCGGCCCCCGGACATTCGTGTCCGGGGGCTTTTTTTGCCCGGATCCGGCCGAGCAACCCGACGCCAATCCCGGCCGGCACGGCGCTCTGCCTCATTGTCTCCAAGAAAATGAAGCGCGGCTGCTCTCGTGTCATTGCGAGGCGCGAAGCCACGAAGCAATCCAGCTAGATTGCCGCGGCGTGCTTAGCGCACCTCGCAATGATAATGCCGAATACGGCTGCGTTAAATGAGAGTGCCCTCGCAGGAAAGCTCCGGGCCGGAGCAGGCTCAGACTTTCGGTTCCCAGCCCGGACGATATTCGCGCGACCAGTATTTTTTCTCCGCCTCGGGATTGCCGATGATCCGCTTCGTCTTGGGGTCGAAGTCAATCGCCCGGCCATCACGAAAGGCGATGTTGCCCAGGTGGCAGAGCATCGCGCTCTTTTGCCCGACCTCGATTTCCGAATTCAAGGTCGCATTGCCGCGGATGGTCTCGACGAAATTAGCGAAGTGCGGGGCGTCGCCGATATTGCCCGTGACATTCGCGACCTCCCGGCCATCGAGATCGAAGTGCTTGTAGTAGCCCGCGTAGATTGCCAGCGACCCGTTGTCGCCGTAGAAGTGGACCGAGGGCAGCACCTCTCCCTTCCGGAGATGATTGGCGCTCCAGTCGTAACTCGCCCCTTTGTCGCCGAAATCATACGACACGACGCCGGTATCCGGCGTTTCCTGGTCGTCGTGATAACGGTAGCGCCCGCCACTGCACGTGGTGCGCAGGGGATAATCCACCTGCAGTCCCCAGCGGGCGAGATCGAGGAAGTGCACGCCGGTGACCGCGAGCTCACCACCACCCCAATGCCAGCGGAAATGCCAGTGATGGTGCATGTTGTTGTCCTTATACGGACGTTCGGGCGCCGGTCCCTGCCACAAATCGTAGTTGAGCCAGTCGGGCACGGGCACCGCCCGGCCAATCCCGATGCTGTCGCGATTGAGCGTCGAAAAACACCGGGCATAGCGCACCGGCCCGATCGCGCCGCCGTGAACTTTTTCGATACCCTCACGGATGTAGGGAGCGGAACGGCGCTGGTTGCCCATTTGCACCACCCGGCGGTGTTTGCGCGCTGAAGCGACAATCCATTCCGCCTCCTGCGCGGTCTGGCTGCCGGGTTTTTCGACGTAGACGTGCTTGCCGGCCGCGCAGGCCAGCATCGTCATCGGGGTCAGCCAGAAATGCGTCGTGGCAATAATCACCACATCCACTGACGGATCGTCGAGGACGTGACGGAAATCCTGCACGCCTTTGATCCGCGCGGTCTGTTTGGGTTGCAGGAGCGCGAGCCCCTCCTCCACGCGGTGTTGATCGGGATCACATACATAGGCGACCTCGACCCCGGGAATGGCCATGCAGTTCTCCGTCATCCGGAGCCCCCGGGCCAGACCCATCACGCCCACCCGGATTTTATTGGACGGTGAGGCCGCGGCGCGAAGCCCGGGCAGAACACCCGCGGTGACGACTCCGGCGCCCAAAAGCGCGGAAAGTTGGAGGAAATGACGGCGGATAAGCGAATTCATGGGAAACTCCGGGGGTTAGAGATCAAAAGCAACCATGGCTCCGACGTTGAAGCCGTACGCAAATTTCCGAACCAAATGCCGACGAATGCCAGCACTTTGTTTTCACGGCTCACACTTTGGGCTCCCAGCCCGCGCGATACTCCCGCGACCAGTATTTCTTCTCCGCCTCGGGATTGCCGACAATCCGCCTCGTCTTGGGATCGAAGTCGATCGCCCCGCACGTGCGCTGGGCGATGTTGCCGAGATGGCAGAGCAGGGAACTCTTCTGCCCTTCCGCGATTTCCGAATGCAAACGCGCGTTGCCGCGGATGCCCTCGATGAAATTGGCATAATGCGCGACGTCGGTCCCCTTCTGGCCCATCACCTTGACGAGTTCGTGGCCGTCAAGATCGTGAATCTTGTAGCCGTCCTTCTCGAGCGAGAGCGAGCCCTTGTCGCCGTAGAAACGGACGATCGGGATCGCCTCGGACACGCGCAGGTTGGCGCTGCTCCAGTCATAGCTCATGCCCTTGTCGCCAAAATCGAACGTCACCGCGGCCTGGTCCGGCGTCTCCTGGTCGTCCACATAATGATAACGCCGTCCGCTGCAGGTCACCCGGATGGGGGCATCGACTCCCAAGCCCCAACGGGCGAGATCGAGAAAATGCGGGCCGGTGTTGGCCAGCTCGCCCCCGCCCCAGTGCCACATCCAGTGCCAGTTATAATGCACGAGGTTGTCGCGATAGGGACGGTGCGGGATCGGCCCCTGCCACAGGTCGTAATTCAGCCAGGCCGGCACCGGCAGCTCGTGTCCGGTCCCGATGGTCCCGCGGTGATTGCTGGAAGCGCAGCGCGCATACCGCAGGGTGCCAATTTCACCGGCCCGCAGGCGTTCGACCGCCTCGATGATGTACGGCACCGACCGGCGGTGGTTGCCCATCTGCACGACCCGCCCGTGCTTGCGGGCCGCCGCGACAATCAGCTCGGCCTCGTGGGCGTTATGGCTGCCGGGCTTTTCGACATAGACATGCTTGCCCGCCGCGCACGCCATGAGCGTAGCCGGCGTGTGCCAGAAGTTGGGCGCTGCAATCGTGATCGCGTCGATGCTGGGATCGTCGAGGATGCGGCGGAAATCGCCCACGCCCTGAACCGGGGCCGACTGTTTTTTTTTACGATGGCCACCCCTTCCTCCATGCGGCGTTGGTCGACATCGCAGACATAGACAATCTCCACACCGGGCACGTCAGGAAACCCCGCGAGGTGCAGCTTGCCGTATCCGAGCCCCATGACGCCGATCCGGACCTTGTTGGCAGCCGAGCCGTTCGCGCGAAGCCGCGGCGAAAGCGCGGAGGAGGCAAGGCCTGCGCCCAAAAGTGCGGACTGTTCGAGAAAACGGCGGCGGGTAAGCGATGAATTCATGGGGGTAGAAAATGCCTGGGAAGGGAGACGAAGCCCAACCCAGGGGTGGCGACCCAGCGTCGACCCCGAACGGGGTCGGGGCTTGAGTTTCCGGAGCAAAAGGCGGCGAAGGCCAGCATTTTGTTTCGGCGAGCGGAATCCGTAAACCCGTCGGAAGGGTGCCCACGGTCACCGGTCCGCCCGGACCAGATTGAATTGCCCCGCGGCCCCCTGGATGTTTCTAATACCGGGCATGTACCCCCGCCCTACCCTTGCCCTGGGTCTCGCTTGCCTGGTCGCCGCCAGCACTCTCTCCGCTGCCCCGGCGCTCACGAAAATCGCCGACCGCCTCATCTACCGCGACGACCGTTATTATTCCAGTTTTCCCTCCATTGTTCACCGCCCTGACGGAGAACTGCTGGTGGCGTTCCGCCGGGCCCCGGAGCGGCGCTTTCTTTATGGCGCCGCCCAACACACCCACAGTGATGCCAACAGCCAGCTCATGCTCGTGCGATCAAGCGATTCGGGCCGGAGTTGGACCCGCGAGCCGGAGCTAATCTACGCACACCCTCTCGGGGGCTCGCAGGATCCCTGCATGGTGCAGCTTACGGATGGATCCATCCTCTGCACGAGCTATGGCTGGACGTTTCTGAATCCCCCTGAAATCGCGCGCCTGAAGCCCGGGACCCGTGTCCCGCGGAATGGATTTGTAACGCTGGGCGGCTACATCCTGCGTTCGCTGGACGGAGGCCATTCCTGGCAATCACCCATCATCCCCATTCCCGCCGAAGGAGAGGAGAGCCTCGATGTCTTCGGCCGGCCCAAGCCTGGAGCCGCCCGCGGGGCCATGTGCGAAGGCGCGGACGGACGACTCTATTGGGTGGTCCAGGCGTCCGCCGGTAAACCCACGCCACGGGGTGAAACCCACCTGCTGATCTCCGCCGACAAGGGGAACACCTGGAAATACTCCTGCCGCGTCGCTTCGGATCCCAAGATCAGTTTCAATGAAACCTCCCTTTACGAAACGCCGAAGGGCGACCTGGTCGCCTTTACCCGGACGGCGGACTTCGACGGACACCTGGTCGTCGCCCGTTCCACCGATCACGGAAAAAGTTTTCGGCCATGGGAGGACACGGGGTTCCGCGGCTATCCCGCCCACGCCACCCGGCTGCCTGACCAGCGCGTGCTTCTCGTCTATGGCTATCGGTTTCCTCCGTATGGCATCCGCGCCCGCGTGCTCAATGCCGAATGCACGGACATCGCCACCGCGCCCGAGGTGGTCCTGCGTGATGATGGCGGCACCACCGACCTCGGCTATCCCTGGGTTACGATGATTTCCAGGGATCGGGCACTGGTCGTATATTATTTCAATCGCGACGACGGCATCCGCACCATCGAATCCACGGAACTGGAAATCCGGTAGCCCGACCGGCGGCCGCCCGGAGAAAGATCTCCTTGCCGCGGTGGATCGGACAGCCACCTTGGGCAGCAATGAACCCCCTGAAACACCCCGTCCGCTGGCTGCTTTTGCTCCTGATCAGCCCCGTTCTCCACGCTGAACCGGCAAAAACATCCCCCGGGATAAAAAAAATCGAAGACCGCACCGTCTACCACGGGGAAACCTTCTATTCGAGCTTCCCCTCCATTGTCCGCCGGCCCGATGGCGAACTGCTGGTCGCCTTCCGGCGCGCGCCCGACCGGCGCATGCTCGGTGGCGGAAAATACAGCCACAGCGATCCGAACAGCTACCTCATGCTGGTCCGGTCGAAGGACTCGGGCAAATCCTGGACCAAGGAACCGGAGCTGATCTATGCCCACCCGTTCGGCGGTTCGCAGGATCCCTGCATGGTCCAGCTGAAGGACGGCTCGATCCTCTGCACCAGTTACGGCTGGGCCCTGATGGAGCCCCAGCAAATCGCGAACCTGAAGGAGCCCGTTTTCATCAGCGGAAAAAACTTCGTGTTCATGGGCGGCTACATCCTACGCTCGGAAAATGGCGGCAAAACCTGGAACCGCCTCCTCCCCTCGCCGACCAAGACCGATCCCACGCTCGGCATCCACGGCGAACGCGTTCCCGCGTTCAATCGCGGCGCGATGTGCGAAGGCGCCAGCGGCCGGCTCTACTGGGTGGCGCAGGTCTTTCAGGACCCCAAGACCCGGCGCACCGAAAACCACCTGATGATTTCCGACGACAAGGGACTCACCTGGATCTACTCCGCACCCGTGGCGGTCGACCCGAAAGTCCAGTTCAACGAAACCTCCATTTATGAGACCCCCAAGGGCGACCTCGTCGCCTTCATGCGCACGAAGGAATATAACGATCACCTCGCGATCGCCCGCTCCTCGGACGGCGGCAAGAGCTTCACTTGGGGTGACGGTGGGTTTCAGGGACATCCTTTTCACGCCGTCCGCCTGCCGGACAAGCGCGTGCTCCTCGTCTACGGCTACCGGCATCCTCCGTACGGAATCAGGGCCCGCGTCCTGAACGCCGAATGCACCGACGCCGCCACCGCTCCGGAAGTGGTGTTGCGCGACGACGGCGGGGTGAGCGATCTCGGCTATCCTTGGGCCACCGTGCTTTCGAAGAACCGCGCGTTGGTCGTGTATTACTTCAACAAGGCCGACGGTCCGCGCACCATCGAGTCCACGCTCGTCGAAATCGAATAAACGTTTCGTTCCGCGCCGGGTGAGGCTCCGTCCATTCGCTTCCCCGGCGATCGAAGACCATCCGTTCAAGCCAAATCCGACTCTGACGGGAGTGGGTTTGTTTACACCCCGGAGCCGGCGTCCCCGGCTCCGATCGAAAGCCCCACCTGTGCAGCCCGATGACCGGCATTTTATAAAATGAATACCCCCAAGCTGATTTCCACGACTTTTGTTTCGCTCCTCCTCGGCACACTGCTTTTTGCCGAACCCGTCTCCTCCTCCCCGGGCATCCGGAAGATTGAAGACATCACGATTTACCGGAACGACGATTTCTACTCCTCGTTCCCCTCGGTCGTGCGCCGGCCCGATGGCGAATTGCTCGTCGCTTTCCGCCGCGCCCCGAACCGGCGCAAGTTTGGCGGCGGAACCTACAGTCATTCCGATCCGAACAGCCAGCTGGTCTCGGTCCGTTCCAAGGACTCGGGCAAGACCTGGACGAAGGAACCGCAGCTGATCTATTCCCATCCGCTCGGCGGCGCGCAGGATCCCTGCATGGTGCAGCTCACAGATGGATCCATCCTCTGCACGAGCTATGGCTGGGCGCTGCTCGACCCGAAACAGATCGCAAACCTTTCCCCACGGATTTTCTCGACCAAGAGCAACTATGCCTTCCTCGGCGGTTTCATCCTTCGTTCGGAGGATGGCGGACACTCCTGGCAGGCTCCGATCATTCCCTCAGCCGTCCAGGGCGAGGTTAACGTGGGCATCTACGGCGAACCGCTCCCGGCCCGCTGCCGCGGCGCGATGTGCGAAGGGGCCGATGGGCGGCTCTATTGGGTGGCAACCGCCTCGATCTCCCTCGCGCCACGCCGAACCGAGGTCCATCTGATGGTCTCCGAGGACAAGGGAAGGACGTGGAAGGATTCGGCCGTCGTCGCCGCCGACCCCAAGATCGAGTTCAACGAGACTTCGATCTATGAGACCCCGAAGGGCGATCTCGTGGCCTTTGTCCGCTCGGCGGGGATGGACGGTCGACTGGTGGTCGCCCGGTCAACCAACCATGGAAAAAGTTTCCAAAAATGGGAGGATACGGGCTTTCATGGGACTCCGGCCCATGCGGTTCGTCTGCCGGATGATCGCGTGTTGTTGGTCTATGGCTACCGTCTTCCACCCTATGGCGTCCGCGCCCGGGTGCTGAACGCAGAATGCACCGATTTCGCGACCGCTCCCGAGGTGATTCTTCGCGATGACGGCGGCACGGGCGATCTTGGTTATCCCTGGGCCACGGTGCTCTCGAAAAATCGCGCCCTCGTCACCTACTACTTCAACCAAGCCGACGGTCTCCGCACCATCGAATCCACCCTCGTAGAGATCCAGTAACGGTATCAACCTCCCTTGAGAATGAAATTCAACCAGACCCTCCTCGGCGGACTGCTTTTGCTTTTGTCCGGCACCTTCCTCCACGCCGGCTCCTCCACCGCGGCTTCGCCCGGAATCCGGAAAATCGAGGACATCACGATTTACCGGAACGACGATTTCTATTCCTCCTTCCCCTCGATCATCCGCCGGCCCGATGGCGAGTTGCTCGTCGCCTTCCGCCGGGCGCCCGACCGGCGCAAACTGGGCAACGGGGAAAACAGCCACACCAATCCCAACAGTTATCTCGTATCCGTCCGCTCGAAGGATTCCGGCAAGACCTGGACCCCGGAACCCCAGCTGCTCTACGCCCATCCGTTTGGCGGCTCGCAGGATCCGTGCATGGTCCAGCTGAGTGACAATTCAATTCTCTGTACCAGCTACGGCTGGGCCCTGCTCGCTTCCAACCAGGTCAATAATCTCAAGGCGCCGGTCGGCGCCCGTCCGCCCACGCCCATCGGGCAGTATGTCTCCATGGGGGGATATATCCTCCGGTCGGTGGACGGCGGCCACTCCTGGCAACCTCCGATCATCCCGCCCCGGCCGGAAGGCGTGACGTCCTTCGGCATCTTCGGCGAGCCACGGCCCGCCCTGAACCGGGGCGCCTTGTGCGAAGGCAAGGACGGACGGCTGTACTGGGCCGTGACCAGTTCCGGCTCGCTGGCCATGTTCATTTCCGCCGACAAAGGTCTGACTTGGACAGAAGGGGGACTGATCAAGGCAAATTCCGAAGTCTCATTCAATGAAACCTCGGTCTACGAAACACCCAAGGGCGACATCGTCGCCTTCATCCGGACCGCCGGCTATAACGACCATCTCGTCGTCGCCCGGTCGACCGACAAGGGAAAGACATTCACTTGGAAAGACGGCGGTATCCAGGGCCATCCCTATCACGCTGTCCGCCTGCCGGACAAACGCGTGCTCCTGGTCTACGGCTATCGCCATAAGCCCTACGGCATCCGCGCCCGCGTGCTCGACGCCGAATGCACTGATGTCGCCTCCGTCCCCGAGGTGATCCTGCGCGATGATGGCGGCGGCGGCGATCTCGGCTACCCCTGGGCCACGGTGCTTTCGAAGAAACGCGCGCTGGTCGTGTATTACTTCAACAAGGCCAACGGTACCCGCACCATCGAATCCACGCTGGTGGAAATCCAGTAAACCCGGTGCCGGTCGCGTGACGACCGGCCCTCTTCTGACCGGCGCGGCAAAATTCTCCTTGTCGCGCTTTTTGCGCCTGCCACGGTGAAGCTCATGTCCCCCCGAAAACTAATCGTTAGCTGGCTCGTTTTGCTTCTGGCCGGCGCCACCCTCCATGCTGAATCCGGGAAGCCCTCCCCCGGAATCAAGAAGATCGAAGACCGCACGGTCTACGCCGGCGAGAATTTCTACTCGACGTTTCCCTCCGTCGTTCGCCGTCCGGATGGCGAACTCCTGCTCGCCTTTCGCCGCGCCCCCGACCGCCGCGTCCTCGGCGGCGGGAAATACAGACACACCGATCCGAACAGCTACCTTGTGCTGGTCCGCTCCAAGGACTCGGGCCAGACTTGGAGCAAGGAACCGGAGCTGATCTATGCGCATCCGTACGGCGGTTCGCAGGATCCGTGCATGGTCCAGCTGAGCGACGGCTCGATTCTGTGCACCAGCTACGGCTGGGCCCGGCTCGAAACCGAGCAGGTCTCCAAGCTCAAGCAGCCTCTTTTTGTTAACAGCAAGAACTTTGTGTTCATGGGCGGATACATCCTGCGGTCCCAAAACAACGGGAGGTCCTGGGATCCGATCATTCCGGCGCCAACCAAAACCGACCGCACGCTCGGAATCTTCGGGGAACCCATCCCGGCGTTCAATCGCGGCGCGATGTGCGAAGGCGCCAACGGCCGGCTTTATTGGGTCTCCCAGGTTTTTTCCTCCACCACCCCGGCTTACACCGAAAATCATCTGAT
>CAMAPG010000090.1 GCA_945859965.1 Opitutus sp. GAS368
GTGCTGGGCGGTGACGAAACCGTTTTTTTGAGCGGACAGCCACGACACGAGCCAGTCGATGCTCGCATAAAGACCGTACGCACCCAGCAGCACGATTCCGACATCGAGATAGAACAGCGGGCCGAACGAATGGCGCTGACGCACATTGTGCTTCAAGACGTCGAAGACCTGGAAGCACTGCCAGAAAAAGAAGAGCGCGATCAGGACCAGCCCGTCGTTCCGGTCAAGCCGGCCGTCCAGGCTCAGCGCCCAGGTGGTGCCGCTGAAAAACAAAACCGCCGTGAGGGTGAGGAGGAGGGACAGCCGGTTGAGCCGCTGTTCCGTGTCCGGGCCCGCGCCTTTGCCTTTGGCGCGGCCCTTTTTTGCAGATGTCCCGGAGGTCAGGCTGAGGCCCCAGATCAGCGCGGGCAGGCCGAGCACGAGCGTCAGGTTTGTGACGTTGTTGACGAGACAGTTGGTCAGGATCTCCTGGGGCGAGCCGTGGCGCAGGGCGATGATGGCCACGAAAAGCAGGTTACCCAAACCGGAGCAGTATGGCATGACCAGGGTTCCCAAGGCGGTGCCCTCCAGGCCATGGTCGAGCAGCGCTTCGAGCCGCCAGATCATCAGCAGCGAGGCGCCGAGAAACAGGCCTAAATAGGTCCAGACACTTGTCAGTCCCAGCGCTTCGATCGATTGCGGGATCATGGTCAATCCGCCCTAGGATAACGACGGAGCCGCGACCGAATCCAAGTCTCGGATTTTTTTAGCCACGAAAGAACACAAGGTTTCGGGGGCTACGGAAGGAATCTCCATTGCGCTTATAAGCGCGCGGGAGAGTCGAGCCGAAGTCCCCGAAACCTTGGGTTCTTTCGTGGCTAAAACCGGTTTGGGAATCATGGTCCGCGGCGTTTCGAGTCATTGACGGACAACCGATAACCGGCGCGAATCCGGCTCAGGCGGATCGGCGCGGAAAAGATCCGGGAGAGATTCTTTGAGGTCAGCACGGCCCTGCCCGGACCGGCGGCAAAAACCCGCCCCGCGTGCAACATCAGCACATGCGAGAAGCGCGGGGTGATTTCCTCGACGTGATGGGTTACAAGGATGAGCCCTTCGACAAACCGGCTTTGGCGGGCGAGGCGTTCGATGAACTGCAGGAATTTCTCGCGTGCGACCGGATCCAGGCCCGCGCACGGCTCGTCGAGGATCAGCAGGCGGGGGCGGGCCATCAAGGCGCGGGCGATGAGGATGCGCTGGCGTTCGCCTTGGGAAAGATAGGCCCATTCCCGCGCTTCCAAGCGGGCGAGTCCGACCAGGCGAAGCAGTCGCCGGGCGGCGATCCGATCCGTCCGGGAGACATGCGACCACAGGTCGAGCTGGGCGAATTTGCCGCTGATCACCGTATCGATCGCGGTCTCCGCGAGGGGAATGGCCGCGGTGAACGCGCTCGTCACCATGCCGATTTTCAAGCGTAACTGCCGCCAATCGCTCGCGCCATAACGCCGGCCCAGCAGAGTCATTTCGCCGTCGGTCGGGGAAAGAAATCCAGTCAGCGCTTTGAGCAGCGAAGTTTTGCCTGAGCCATTGGCGCCCAAAATGGTCCAGTGCTGGCCGGGTTGCATTTGCCAGTTCACGTTGCGGAGCAGCGTGGCGGTTCCGCGACGGACCGTGAGGTTTTTGACGGACAGCAGGGGCTGGACTTTCGAAGTGGGCATGATCGGACACCCACGCTGGGCGAAGTGCCGATTCGTCGTCAATGTTTGTAGGCCACCTCGTGGCCTACCCTCCATCTTGTCCTCCATAGGCTGGGCGCCGGAGGAAAGCCCGGCGAAGGAGCTTGTGGGCCGTGCCCTCCGTAGGCCCGGCGGAGGAGGGCGCCAGGTCGACGACCTAGCCTACAATGCCACAGCTCACGGCAAACGGAGTCATGGCCCGCGCTTGCGTCACCCCGGTCTGGCCGCGAAGTTGGGGTGTGCTCAAGGTCTACACGTATGCCAATTGCGACAGCTGCCGTCGCGCCACGCGCTGGCTGAAGGAGCACGGCGTAGCTTTCGCGGAACACCCCATTCGGGAGACTCCTCCGTCGCCGGCCGAATTGCGCACCATGCTGGCCGCCCAGGACGGCGAACTCCGTCGTCTGTTTAACACGGCGGGCCGGGATTATCGGGAACAGAAACTCGGTGAGAAGCTCCCGCAGTTTTCCGAGGCGGAGGCCTTGGCCCTGCTCGCGAAAAATGGAAATCTGGTGAAACGCCCCTTTCTCCTCGGGTCCCGCGGCTTGGGGTTGGTGGGGTTTGAGGAAAAGCGCTGGAGTGAGGCGTTGCAGTCGGCGAAGACCGCTTGAAGCCAATCCGCTCATGAGCTCGAAACATGCACCGGCCCGGATCGAGTTGCGGTTGCGCGAACTGGCGCAGCTTTTCAACTCGATGGATCCTTCGCCGTTTATTGACCGCGACCTCGACATCGAAGCCGAGGAATTTATCGCCAGCTGGGCCCGGGAGCTTCCGGCCGGAACGGAATTTGAACTCCGGATTCATCTCGCCACTGCGGCCACGCCGGAGGCGGCCGCGGGCGTGGAAGAGGCTGTGCGACATTACTTCGCCAACCGGGCTGAATTGAAAAGTCGCGAATTTCGTCAGCTGCTCCGGCGGGGCCGGACCAGCCTGATTGTCGGCTCCCTGTTTCTGGTCGGCTGTTTATTCCTGGGTGAATTTGTTGGAAGAGGAGGAGGCTCAGTTGCTTCCGTGGCCAAGGAGAGCTTCACGATTGGCGGCTGGGTGGCGATGTGGCGCCCGTTGGAAATCTATCTTTACGATTGGTGGCCTTTGCGCGACGAGTTACGTTTGATGGAACGTCTCTCACGCCTGCGCCTGCGACTCGTGCCGCCCAAGACCTAAATCATTGTGAATGCTCCCTCTTCCTCTCCGCTCCAGGCCACCGTCCGCTGGCTTCTGTCCCACACGGCTTTTCCAGCCAGCCGGCTCGAACCGCGGGCTGAGGCGCTGCTGTGTTTAGCGGCGCTGGCGAATGCGGAGAACGAAATCGAGAACCAGCGTTTTCTCATCCAGTCCCGCGACTATGCCAAGGACGCCGCGCTCCGCGCGCACATGGAGCGCCGCAAGCTCGCCCATTACAAAAGCGACAACGGCCAGAAAGTCTGAGTGGACCGGGCTCCGGGTGGGGGCGGATGCGCCCGCAGTGAGAAACTACGTAGAGGGTTGGGTACATTTCCCCTTTCCGCAGCCTTGCGGTCATCCGCGCCGCCACTGAATTTTTGATCATGTATCTTTCCGTTCGGAGTGTGCTGGCGGCGGCCTTCATTTTCAGCGCTTCGCTGACGCTGGCCCGCGAACGCCTGGAGGATCGCAGCTTCGTGCCGCAGGGAATTCCGACGGTGAAGATCAATTCCTATCGTGGGTTGATCACCGTCGAATCGACCGATCAGAAGGACGTACGCGTGCAGGTGGGGGCAAACACCGTCCTGGAAGGCGAGCTGGCGGAGCGCGTGCTCCAGACTCTCAAACTCGAGTGGGAGCAGGAAGGCGATGTCCTCATCCTGACCACGAATGATCCGCGCGAGGCGATCCGCTTTATCTGGCAGGAAGGGCAGCGGCTCGACCTCGTGATCAAAGTGACAATCCCCCGCTCCTGTCAGCTCGATCTGACGACCAGGGACGGGAGCATCCGGGTGGGTGAGGTCGCGGGGGAAGTCCGGGTGAAATGCAACCGCGGGACGATTTTTTGCCAGATGGTTGACGGCTCGGTTTCAGCCTGGAACGAGCAGGGCGATATCCTCGTTTCCCGCTGCAGCGGCGACATCGATCTCACGGCCAAACGCGGCAGCGTTCGCGCGGGCACGGTCGGTGGCACTGCGGTCATCATGGCGGTCGATGGCGATATCGAACTTTATTCGGCGCTGCGGAGTTTGAGGGTTAAAACCGACAATGGTAACGCGACGGTGGGTATTTCCCGGCAACTTACCGGCGAGGCGTCGATCAAGGCCAACGGCGGAACGATCCGGCTGAAGATCGATCCGGCGGCGAAAATCAACCTGGAGGCTTCGACAGTCTGGGGAAAAGTCCGTCCGGTGTCCGCTGTCCAAAAGAAGCTTTCGTGGGTGATCCAATCGGGCGGGATTGGCCGGGGATCGATGAATGCGACCATGAACGGCGGAGGTCCCAAAGTGGTGGCGCGTGCAGACGGAGGTTATGTCGAGCTAGTCGGGGAGGTTCCTCTGTTCACCGAGTAGTCTTGGGGTGGGACGGGCCGGTGATTCCGGTGCATGCCGGGCCTTGCGAACTTCGGGGCACCGGCATTTCTTCGGAGCATGATTTCACCGGCCTACGCCGACCTGGGTGCCAAGCTCCGCCGCGCTCATTTGCTTTCCACCGTGGCTGATTTGCTCAGTTGGGACGAGCAGGTGAACCTCCCGCCGGCCAGCGCCGAGCAGCGGGCCCGGCAGATGGCCTTGCTGGCCGAGCTGCAGCATGCCGCCGCGAGTGACGCCCGTATCGGCGAACTGTTGGCTACGCTGGAAGCGACGAAAACAACGCTGGGTGCGGATGAACTGATCGTCGTCCGGCAGGCGCGACGGGATTACGATCGCATGGCCCGGCTTCCCTCGGAGTTCGTCAGCGAGAAGGCGACGCTCAGCAGCCAGGCATATCACGCCTGGGCGCAGGCGCGGGCGCAGAACGATTTTCCCGGTTATGCTCCTTTCATTGAAAAGCATCTCGGGTTGGCGAAACGCGAGGCGGCCTATCTCGGGTTCGGCGATTCGCCCTACGATTGCTTCATCGACCAAATGGATCCCGGCCTGACGGCGGCAACGGTGGGGCGCCTGTTCGATGAGCTGAAACAAGGTCTCGTTCCTTTGGAAAAAAAAATTCTCGCGGCCCCGCGGCTGTCCCCCGGGCTCTTGCGCGCTTTTCCCGTGGAAGGTCAGCAGGCCTTTTTGCGGGAAGTCACGGAACGACTCGGGTTTGATTACCAGCGGGGTAGAATCGACGTCTCGTTGCATCCCTTCTGCTCGGGCACCGGCGCGGACACCCGCATGACGACGCGCTTCAAGGAAGATGAACCGCTGGACTCGCTTTTCAGCGCGATTCACGAAACCGGCCACGGACTATATGAACAAGGGCTGCCGCTCGACGAAGCGGGCACGGCGCTGGGAATGCACGCCGGCATGGGAATCCACGAATCGCAGAGCCGGCTGTGGGAAAACCAGGTGGCCCGGGGCCGGGCGTTCTGGCGTTATTTCGAGCCGCGGTTTCGCGCCCGCTTTCCGCAACAGACCGCAGCCATCTCCTCGGAAGTACTGTATCGGGCCGTCAACGCCGTGGAACCGACGCCGATTCGGGTGGATGCCGATGAAGTCACCTACAATTTGCACATCATCCTGCGATTCGAATTGGAGAAGAAACTTTTCGCCGGTGACCTCGCGGTACGCGATCTCCCTGCGGCGTGGAGGGAGTCGTCGCGCGAACTGCTGGGGCTGGAACCAGCGACGGATCGGGAAGGCGTGCTGCAGGATGTGCACTGGTCAGGCGGCGCGTTCGGTTATTTTCCGAGCTATTGCCTTGGCAACATGATTGCCGCGCAGTTCTGGTATGCCGCTCTCGCGGCGCTGCCGGGGCTGGAGGACGATTTCGCGCGAGGTGAATTTTCCCGGCTTCTGGGCTGGTTGCGCACGCGCGTTCACCGGCAGGGCCGGCGGTACGAACCGCTGGCTTTGGTGCGCGAGGTGACGGGCGAAGACCTCTCTCCGCGATATTTGCTGCGTTATCTGCAGGAACGCTACGGTTCGCTGTATCTGGCGTCGTCGGCTTCATGATTCCGTCATGCCCTTGATCGACACGCACACGCATCTCGAATCCTTTGTCCGCGACGGCACGTTGCCGGACATATTGGCCCGGGCGCGCACGGCGGGGCTTGAAGCACTTATTGCGATTGGGACAAGCCCTGACGATTGGTCGCTCTACCGCGACCTCGCGCATGAGCAGCGGGGTTGGATTCATTATTCGGTAGGCCTGCATCCGTGTTCGGTCGATGCGGACTGGGAGAAAGCGCTGGCTCAGGTGGAAGGCTTCTGGGTCGGAGTGAAGCCGGGACAGTTGCCGCCGGTGGCGCTGGGCGAAATCGGCCTGGATCGCTTTCATCTGCCCAAAGAGCCGGCGGAAGCGGACACGGTTTTCGCCTGGCAGCGCGCCGCTTTTGCGGAAGGCCTGGCGATAGCCAAACGCTTGGGTTGTCCCGTGGTGATTCATTCCCGCGGCGCATTCCGCGAATGCGTGGAGATGATCGATGCGAGCGGGGTCGATTGGACGAAAGTGGTGTTTCACTGTTTCGCGGAAGGCGAAGCCGAGATGGCCGAGCTGAGCCGGCGCGGAGGGTATGGCTCCTTCACTGGAATTCTCACCTACAAGAGCGCGGAAAACGTGCGGGCGGCCGCCAGGCTGCAAGGGCTTTCCCGGCTGATGCTCGAAACCGACGCTCCTTACCTAACGCCCCAGCCTCATCGGGGAAAACCCAACGAACCGGCCTACGTACGGCACACCGCTGACTACGCCGCTGCGGAAATCTTTGGCGTCGCGTCTGACGAGCTCGCGAAAATGACGACTGCAAATGCGCGCCGGTTTTTTGGGATTTCCGGCTGATCCAGCAGGCCAGTCCTTCCGGCGGCAGAAGGCAGCAGAAAATAAAAAAGCCGGTCAACGACCGGCTGTGGAGGCAAGCGATGGGTTTCGAACGTTCGGCTTAAGCCTCGTCGAATTTACGGGCGAACAATTGTTCGAGCTCGTTGAGCATCTGGGCGGCATCGTCGCCGGTCGCGATAAACTTCACGTTCGAGCCCTTGCCGGCGGCCAGCATCATGAGCCCCATGATACTTTTGCCATTCACCTGCTCTTCCTCCTTTTCGACGAAGACCTCCGCTTTGAACTTGTTGGTGATGCGTACGATCATGGCGGCAGGACGGGCGTGAATGCCCATCTTGTTCTGCACCACCAGCTCTTTGACGAGCTGCTGATTGGCGGGTGTGACGTCGGACTTGTCCATTAGTGAAAAGATAGACCGGTCAAAATCCGGGTGTAGTGCCTGGCTTGCAACCCAAAAACCAGCTGCCAAGCTGCGGTAACGATGACCAAAATCGCGATCATTGTCCCCTGTCGATTAGAATCTACCCGATTCCCCCGCAAGCTCTTACATATGATCAAGGGCAAGCCGCTGGTGGCTTGGGTGGCAGAGCGCATCGCACGCGAGACACCTGAATACCCCCTTTGGTTCGCGGTGGATGATGAACGATTGGGGGCTCCCTTGGCGGAACGCGGATTTCAAACCCTGATGACCAGCCCGACGCATGTCAGCGGAACGGACCGGATTGCAGAAGCCAATCGTACGATCCGGGCCGAGCAGGTGATCAATGTTCAGGCGGATGAGCCGCTCGTGAGTCAGGGGCAGATTAGGCTGCTTGTCCGGTTGATTGGTGGGACGACGCCGATGGCGACGCTGGCCGCACCTCTGCGGCGCGCGGCCGATTTTGAGAATCCCAACCAAGTCAAAGTGGTGATGCGCAATGATGGCCGAGCGCTCTTTTTTTCGCGGTCGCGGATTCCTTATCCGCGAGACCTCGGCCCGGCCATCGACGACGGTTGGGTGGCCGCCAATCCCTGCTATAAACATCTTGGCCTCTACGCTTATCATGCGGATCTTTTGGAGCGCTTTGCCAAACTTCCGCCGGGCCAGCTCGAGCAGATCGAGAAACTCGAGCAGCTTCGGGTGCTGGAAAACGGTTACGATATCATGGTTGGCCTGACCGAGGATCCAACCATCGGCGTCGATACGCTCGAGGATGCGCAAAAGTTCGAGCGATCCCTCAAATAATCGAAACTCCGGACAGCGTGGCGGGCCGGAGCGTGCTACGGGACGAGGCTTGCGCCTCAGATTTTGCCCGCTTTGCGCTTTTCCACCATCCGATAGAAATCGAGAAAAAGGGGATCGGCATCGTTCGGGCCGGGAGCGGCTTCCGGATGATACTGCACGGTGAACACCGGCAGATCCTTGTGGCGCAGTCCTTCGACGGTGTTGTCGTTGAGATTGATCTCGGTGACGACCGCGCCGCGTTTTTCGATGCTCTTGGGATCGGTGGCGAAACCGTGATTTTGGGCCGTGATGGAGACCTTGCCCGTTTCCAGGTTTTTCACCGGCTGATTTCCACCGCGGTGGCCAAACTTCAGCTTGAACGTTTCGCCGCCGAGCGCGTGGGTGACCATCTGGTGACCCAGGCAGATGCCGAACGTGGGATATTCCGGCAGTAATGCGGACACTGTCTTATGGATGTAGGGAAGGGCGGAGGGATCGCCGGGACCGTTCGACAGGAAAACCGCGTCGGGTTTGTGCTCGCGCACCTGTTCGGCCGTGGCCGTGGCGGGAAAAACCTGTACGTCGAAACCCTGATTCACCAATTTGCGGAAAATCGAGTGCTTGGCGCCATAATCGAACGCGGCCACGCGAAATTTTTTGGCCGGAATGCCGGGCGCATTCATGGTGGTGCCAACGGGAAAATAGGGCGCGTTGTGATTGGCCGGATCATCGGCCCGCCACAGGTAAGGCACTTTGGTCGTGACGTCCTTGACGTAATCGGCTCCAGCCATGTCCTGCCATGATTTTGCCCGGCGCACGGCTTCCGCATCTGTGATGGGCAAGGTGCTGATGCAGCATTTCATCGCCCCGTCGACGCGCAGTTTTTTTGTCAGGGCCCGGGTGTCGACTTCACTGATACCGGGAATGCCGTATTTCCGCAAATAATCGCCCAAGGACATCGTGCTGCGCCAATTGCTGACCACGGGCGAAAGTTCGCGCACCACGAAACCCGAGCACTTCGGAATGGTCGCCTCGGTATCCTCGTCGTTTACGCCATAATTGCCGATTTGCACGGCGGTCATCGTGACGATTTGGCCAAAGTAGGAGGGATCGGTGAGAATCTCCTGGTAGCCGGTCATCGACGTGTTGAACACGCATTCGCCGGCGATCGTGGCGTCGGCACCAAAGGCGAGGCCCCGGAAAATCGAACCGTCTTCGAGGGCGAGAACTGCGGGTTTGGTCTGGGACATTAAAGTCCTGACGAAAGGCCCTCAGCGGCGGCGTGCAAGGGCAAACACGGGAAATTTCACTGAGCGCGCGGAGAGTCGGGAATAACGCTCAACTTGATCGGAAGGGGGAGGGACTCTTCCGCCATATGCTCCACGCCGGTTTCGACGGCAGCACGGCGCCGACGGCGGCGCTTGACGGCTTCTTCGGCCTGTCGATCCAGCCAGCGAATGAGACCAAAACGAGGAGTCGGGCTGACAAACTGCTTTGGATCGACGGGCCGACCGTGGGTGTAGAGCGTTTCCGGATCGACGTAGGTCCCGAAAATCACATCGACCATCGGGAGTCCAAAAAAGCCGGAGATGGCTTCGTTGCACCGGATATCGGCGTGGTGCCGAAGGTGGAATGCATAGGCCTTGCGCCAAAAACGACCTTGGGTCGGATGAGCTACCAAACGGTCCCACGTGGCTTGCGGCCAGTGCTCAATTGCGTGGATTATCTCGTAAAGGCTTAAGGACCAAGTAATAGACAGGAAGCCAGCGAGGAAGATAGGGGCGCTGGGAAACAGCCATTGAAGCGGGCCGAAGACAAACGTACCGAGCGCGGCAAACGTTGCGAGGGTATACCAGGGAAAATAGGAAGCCTCGAACTGGGGCTCCTCAACGATGGGGTATCGGTTCACCGCCACGGTTTCGACCAGACAGGGCATTTCGGCGCCATTTTTCGATTTCTGATAACCAATGCGGGTCAACGCATGATGCAGCGTGTGTTGCTTATAGAAGCGGCTGAGGAACGGCAGCAAAGGCGCATGGAGAACGTAGCGATGAAATCCAAATTCGAAGAAGGCGGCGGCAAAGTGGACGCCGAGGAAGATTGCGATCACGGCTGGCCATCCGGCGGAGAATTGGGCCAGCCAAACCTCGGGGGAAATCAGGGCCAGAATCCCAAAAAGCCCCACCAAGGTGAGGCCGATCGTAACGAAGAAAAGGACAGGCGAGAATTTGGGTTCGATTTTGCCACCGTGCGTGTGAGCCGACATAAAAATTGTTCGTGGATAACTTTTTTGGGGTGCGCGGCGGGCATAGGCACCCGCACGT
>CAMAPG010000091.1 GCA_945859965.1 Opitutus sp. GAS368
CTCGTCGCGGTAAGCTTCCGCGAGCAAGGTCACGGGATGGGCCACGCGGGTGGTGTGATCGCCGCTTTGCTTCAACCCATTCTGGATCTGCAGGTGACAACCCGGATTCGCGGTGGCGACCACGGTGGCGCCGGTGGCGTGCAGATGACCGACCTTACGTTTCTGCAGCCAGGCGGCGGTGGCCGGTTGGGTGATATTGTAAATACCGGCACTGCCGCAGCACCACGTGGCTTCGGCGCATTCGCGCAGCTCCGTCCCCGGAAGTGACTTCAGCACCGTGCGGGGCTGGCCGGAAATTTTCTGGCCGTGGCAAAGATGGCAGGACTCGTGGTAGGTCAGCGTGGTGGGCGCGTTTGGATTCGCGGCCGGCTTGCGGAAGCCGATCTTCACGAGCCATTCGGAGATATCGTGCAGCTTTTTCGACCACTCGGCGGCACGGGCGGCATAGATCGGATCGTCGGCCAGCAACCGATCGTAGTGCTTGAGATGGGAGCCGCAGCCCCCGGCATTCGAGATGATCGCGTCGAAGGCGAAAGGATCGATCGTATCGAGTTGTTTGCGGGCCAGCAGGGCCGCGGTGGGCTGGTCGCCATTGTGCGCGTGCAGCGAACCGCAGCAATATTGATTGCGCGGAGTGACGACTTCACAGCCGTTTTCGATCAGAACGTCGGCGGTGGAACGATTGATGTCCGCGAGCACCAGATCGGCGACACAGCCGGTAAGTAGGACGACGCGGAACCGTTTTTCGCCGCGCGGAGGCTCGGTTTCGGCGATGAGGGCGTCGGAAAAATGGCGCTGGATGACCGGGGTGCTGGGCTCGAGTTCGCGAATGTTGCGCGGGAGCAGGGCGGTGAGATGAAGTTTGCGGACCAGCGTCTGCAGGCCGCTGGCTTGGAAGATCCACAGCAGGCGACCCACGGCGCGGAGGGCCCGGGGATGAATGAACAGCCAGCGCAGGGTGAAAGCGCGGACGATCGTGCGCGTCGGGTACGCATTGACGTGCTTTTCCTCGACGTTGGCGCGGGCGGTTTCCAGCAAGGTCGTGTAGTCGACCCCGGCCGGGCACGCGGTCGTGCAGGCGAGGCAGCCGAGGCAGTAGCTCATCTCCTCGGCGAACGTGGAAGTCAGGCCGAGGTCACCGTCGGCCACCGCGCGCATCAGCGCAATGCGTCCGCGCGGAGAGCTGCGCTCCCGGCCGGTTTCCACATAGGTGGGACACGTCGGGAGACACATGCCGCAATGCATGCACTGCTGTAGCACCGAGTAATCGAGCGCTTGGAGAGAGGTCCGCGCTTCCGCGGAACGCTCAACACTCAACGCTGAACGTTCAACGCTCAAGATAGCCTCCGATTGCCGTTTTGTTGTGCCGTGCGAATGCTGGCGGCGAAGATCCGTACGAGTTCGTCGGCTTCGGCGACCAAGCTATCGAGCAAGCCGGGCTTGAAGATCAAGGCTGCGCGTTGTACCAGGCGCAGCCAGCGACGAGACTCCCGCAATTCTTTGTAACACACTTTCAATTTGTGGATAAAATCGGCCCGTGATTCCGCGCCTTCAGCTTCACCATGCAGCCCGTAAGGTGAAGTTCCGGAACGCAATAGTTGATCGGCAAGGTGGTTGGCGGCACGGGAACGCTTCATGGACTCTGTTACGCGAATCACTCGCACGGAAAAATCAAGCAGACGTTCTTCCAGATCGTACTTTGTAGCTCCCATTAAGCGTTAAACGTTAAGCGTTGAGCGTTTCTTTCCATCAATCGAAGATTTTCCCCGGATTGAGAAACACGTCGGGATCGAGCGTGTGCTTGATGCTTTTCAGCAGCGTGAAGCTCGCGTTGCCCAATTGTTGCTCGAGGAAGGCCTTCTTGGCGAGGCCGACCCCATGCTCACCGGTAATGGTGCCGCCGAGGCTCAGGGCAAAATCGAAGATTTCCTTCATCGCCAGTTCGACCCGGTGCATTTCGTCCTTGTCGCGTTCGTTGGTGAGGAAGGTCGGGTGCAGGTTGCCGTCGCCGAAATGGCCGAAGGTCGCGATGTCGAGCTTGTGGCGGAGGGCGACGCCCTCGATGAAGCGGATCATCTTGGCGAGTTCGCTGCGCGGGACCGTGGCGTCCTCGAGGATCGTCGTCGGCTTCAGCCGGGCGAGGGCAGAAAAAGCGCTGCGGCGCGCGGTGGCTAGCTGCACCGCCTCGGCGTTGTCCCGGGCGCGGCGGACATTCGTCGCACCGTTGGCGAGGGCCAAGGCCTCGATTTTGGTCGCATCGTCGGCGACGGCGGCGGGATGGCCGTCGGCTTCGATCAACAGCACCGCCTCGGCATCGAGCGGCAGGCCCACCTTGGCGTAGGCCTCGACGCACTGGATGGTCTTGCGGTCGAGAAACTCCAGGGTGCAGGGAATGATCTTGGCGGCGATGATCGCGGAAACCGTTTCCGCCGCCGCGTCCATCTTGGCGTACGTCGCGAGCAAAGTCTGTCGGGCCGCGGGCTTGGGCAGCAGCTTTAGCAAAACCTTGGTGATCACGCCGAGCGTGCCTTCGCTGCCGATGAAAAGATCCTTGAGGTTATAGCCGGCGACGTCCTTGACGCATTTATTGCCGAGGAAACAGATCGTGCCGTCGGCCAGCACGACTTCGAGGCCCATCACATAGTCGCGGGTCACCCCGTACTTGAGGCCGCGCAGGCCGCCGGAATTTTCGGCGACGTTGCCGCCGATGGTGGAGATCTTCATCGAACCCGGGTCGGGCGGATAGAAGAGGCCCACGGCATCCGCGGCGTTGAAGATCGTCTGGGTAACGACGCCCGCCTCGGCGAAAATCGTGAGGTTCTTGGTGTCGAGCTCGATGATCTTGTCCATCTTGAGCACGCACATCACGATCGAATTCGGGCTCGGCACACTGCCGCCACTCAACCCGGTGCCGGAACCGCGCGTGACCACGGGTACCTTTTGTGCCCGGGCCAGCTTCAGCACCCCCGACACTTCCTCGGCCGTCCGGGGAAAGACCACGGCTTGGGGAAGCTGTTTGAGAGCCGCGGTGCCGTCGAAGCCGTAAGGAATCAAGTCCTCACGGGCGGTGAGGACATTCTCGGGACCCAGCAGGGCGCGCAGTTGATCGAGCATGATGACCGGTGAAATTGACGGCGGAATGAACTAGGATGACGCAAGAACCAGATTATGCCACTCGGGACGCCGATGAAACGACAGGGCCTTGAAGAAGGCGGTGGAGGAATGGGTCGGCTTGGTCTTGGCCGTGTAGTCGTAACTGCACACCGCGGTGGTCAGTGCCGTGCGGGTGGAGAGTGGCGAGGAGGGAAGGCCGAGGATCCCGGTCGGGATGATCGCCTGGGCAGTCCAGTAGCTGGGAGTGACGTGGGTCGAGGTGCGCACCCAGTCCGGGCTCGCCACCATGAATTCCTCCAGCTTGGCCTGGCCGGCGCGGAGCTTGTCCAAGCCGCCTTGTGGCCAATGCAGCTGCAACCGCTGGTTTTCCGGAGTGATGTGGAGTTCGAGATAACGATCGCTGCCCTCGGCCTCGACGAACACTTCGCACACATCGCCGAGATCGTAGGTATACTCGTTCATCCGGCGGGCCGAATTCTTGGCGTTGATCCGGGTGAGCACGATATCATAGACGAGGAAATCCTTGTTCCAGGTGATCCGCGACCAGCCGGGCTGGAAATCGGGATGGAGGGCGGGAAGCCAGTGCTGGAGCAAGGGCTGCCACTGGGCGTTGACGCTGGCCGGCGAAAGCTGGCTGGGCTTTTCAAGGGTGGAGGCCGCGGGATGCGCGGTCCAGATGGCGGTCGATTTGACAGTAGGGGGAGGATTCATGGTGAAAGGGATGATCTACCAGATCGTCCAGCCGCCGTCGACGACGAGACTGTGACCGGTGACAAAAGAGGCGCTGTCGGTGAGAAGGAAGAGGGTGGGCCCGACGATCTCCGAATTTTTTCCGATGCGGTGCAGCACGGTTTTACGACTGAGTTTTTCGACAAACTCGGGCGCGCTTTCCCCGACGGCGGGCGGTGGAAACGGGCCGGGAGTGACGCAGTTAAAGCGAATGCCGGCCGGTCCGTAGTGCACGGCGAAATAACGCATGAGGTGCATCAACGCGGCCTTGCTCGGGCCGAAGTCGACCGGGTTGGGCTTCATCGGTTCGTCGTAGATGCGCACGTCCGGCGAAACCTGTCCATACATGCTGCCGAACAGCACAATGCTGCCATGACCGCGGGGTTTCATGCGTTCCGCGAGGGCCCGGCAGAAAAGAAACGCAGGGGGGAGGGCCTGTTCGAACGTGTGAAGAAAATCGGCCTTGGTGAGTTCCTCCAGGCGTTTGCCCTTGGAGGATGCGAACACGAGGTAGGCCACGCTGTCGGGCACGCCGTGCTGTGCGATCGTCCGGTCGACGAAGGCTTGCAGCTGATCGGTGTCGGTCACATCGCAGGAAAGCGGAATCGTGTGGGTGAGTTTTTTCTCCCGCACCAACTGCGCGGCCCGGTCCCCCAGATCGATGCAGATCGATTTCTGGCACAGCGGATCCAGCGCTTCCGTCACGGCCGAGCCCAGATAGCCGGCGCCGCCCACCGTCCAGATGGTTTTATTCTCGAGCGAATACCAGGGCGTCATGACGAAAGGGTTTTCCGGTCAGCATCGGGGAATGAAGATGCCCTGCCCACGAAAGGAGCAGGGCATGCCATGGCCAGAGCTGGCAGCGTTGAAACCGCAGCTTACCAGGTGGTCCAGCCGCCATCCACGCTGAGGCAGATGCCGGTCACAAAAGAGGCGCCGTCGCACAGCAGGAACAGCGTGGGAGCGACAATTTCGCTGTTCTGGCCGATGCGGTTGAGGGCGGTCTTGGCGTTCAGCTTGGCCATCAATACCGGCATCTCCTTTTGCATCTTGGGAGGCGAGAAGGGTCCGGGAGCGATGGCATTGAAGCGCACATTCTTCGGACCGTAGTGGACCGCCATGTAACGCATCATCTGGATGACGCCGGCCTTGCTGGTGCCGTAATCGATGGGATTCGGAGCCATCGGGGCCTCATAGATGCGGGGATCGGGGGAAACAATTCCGTACATGCTCGAATAGAGCACGATGCTGCCGCCGCCGTTGGCCGCCATGCGCGTGGCGACGTTGCGGCAGAGATCGAAGGCCGGCGTGAGTGCCACGGTGAGCGTGCGGGAGAAGTCGTCGGTGGAAATCTCCTCCATCTTTTTGCCGGCGGTGGAGGCAAACGGCATGTGCACGAGCCCGTTGGGCACGCCGTGTTCTGCCACGAGTTTTTCGACCGTGGCGTGGGCCGCGGGCAGGTCGGACACGTCCAGCGAAACTGGGATCGTGTTTTTGAGCCCGCGATCGCGGACGAAGGCCTCGGCCTTACCAGGCAGGTCGAAGCAGATTGTCTTGGCGCCTTCGGCGTCAAGCTGCGCCACGACGGCGGAGCCGAGGTAGCCGGCGCCGCCGGTTACCCAGATTTTCTTTCCCTGAAATGAAGACCACGAACTCATAATGATGTGTGTTGGGGGGATTTGATTCTCTGTGTCGGTAGTTTGCCGAAAAGGTGGGCCGGAAGCGTGTCAGATGCCGGCCATGCACAGGTATTTCACCTGCACGAATTCCTCGATGCCGTAATGCGAGCCTTCGCGGCCGATGCCGGATTGTTTTACGCCGCCGAACGGCGCGACTTCCGTGGAGATCAGGCCGGCGTTGATCCCGACCATGCCGCATTCGAGTCCCTCCGCCACCCGCCAGATGCGGCCGATGTCGCGGGAATAAAAATAAGCGGCGAGGCCGAACTCGGTCGCGTTGGCCTGGCGGATGACCTCTGCCTCGGTCTTGAAACGGAACAGCGGTGCGATGGGGCCGAAGGTTTCCTCCTTGGCGACGAGCATTTCGGCGGTGGTGTTGGTGAGCACGGTCGGTTCGAAAAACGTGCCGCCCAGCGAGTGGCGTTTGCCGCCGGTCAGCACCTTGGCGCCGTGGGCCGTGGCGTCGGCGACATGGGATTCGACTTTTTCCAGCGCTGGCGTGTCGATCAACGGTCCCTGGAGGACGCCCTCGGTAAAGCCATCCCCGATGGGCATGGCGGCGACCGTTTTCGCGAGCTTGGCCGCAAACGTGTCGTAGACGCTATCCTGGACGAAAATGCGGTTGGCGCAGACACAGGTCTGGCCGGTGTTGCGGAACTTCGAGTGCATCACGCCTTCGACGGCGGCATCGAGATCGGCGTCGTCGAACACGATGAACGGGGCGTTGCCGCCCAGTTCCAAGGACACCTTCTTTACCGTCTCAGAGCACTGCTTCATCAACAGCCGGCCGATTTCGGTCGAGCCGGTGAAGGTCAGTTTGCGCACGATGGGATTGGACGTCATCTCCCCGCCGATGTCACGGGCGGAACCCGTGACAACGGAGAACACACCCTTGGGCACGCCGGCTTCCGCAGCCAGTTCGGCCAGGGCGAGGGCCGACAAAGGGGTTTGCGCGGCCGGCTTGACGACCATGGTGCAACCGGCGGCCAGGGCGGGGCCGGCTTTGCGCGTGATCATCGCCGCGGGAAAATTCCACGGAGTGATCGCGACGCAGACACCGATCGGCTCCTTGATCACGACGATCCGACGGTCGTTGCTCTTGGAGGGAATCGTTTCGCCGTAGATGCGTTTTCCCTCCTCGGCGAACCACTCGAGAAACGAGGCGGCGTAGGCGATTTCGCCCCGCGCTTCGGCGAGCGGTTTGCCCTGCTCGGACGTCATGAGGCGGGCGAGGTCTTCGCGATGCAGCATCATGAGCTCGAACCACCGGCGCAGGATGGCGCTGCGCTCGTGCGCGGGTTTCGCGCGCCACGCCGGCAGCGCGCGTTCGGCGGCGACGATGGCGCGGCGCGTCTCGGCCGCGCCCATCTTTGGCACGGTGCCGAGGACGGTGTGCGTGGAGGGATTGGTCACGGGCACAGTCTCGCCCGAATCGGCGTTGCACCAGGTACCATCGACATAACCCTGGGTTCGAAACAAGCGGCGTTCTTTTAACTCAAGCATGATGATCTCGAAAAATGCCCCGCGGCATCCAGGTGGCGGTTTCTGCAGACGGAATCAGCGGCTCTGGGGGCGGGAGCCGGCCGGTCAAACGCAGCGTCCTCCGTCGACTTCCATGCACACTCCGGTGACAAACTCGGAGGCGGGATCGGCGAAGAAAAGGGCGGCGTTGGCGACATCGGTGGGACGGCACAGGCGACCCAGCGGAATGGAGGCGACGAAACGGGCGCGGGCCTCGGGGGTGTCCGCGGCGCCCATGAACGTCGTCAGCAAAGGTGTGTCGGCGATCGACGGATTGATCTGGTTCGCGCGGATTTTTTCCGGAGCCAGTTCCACCGCGAGCGACTTCGTGATCATCGTGACCGCGCCCTTGGAGCCGTTGTACCACGAAAGACCGGGACGCGGGCGGACCGAGGCGGTGGAGCCGATGTTGATGAAGGAACCGCTGCCCTGCTTGCGGAAAACGGGCACGCAGTGCACGGCGGAAAGGTAGATGCTCTTGACGTTCACCTGGTAGAGCCGGTCGAAAAATTCCTCGGTGACATTGAGCATCGGCTGATTGGGATGACTCATGCCGGCGTTGTTCACCATGACGTCGATGCGGCCGAAGCGGGCGAGCGCGGCTTTGACCATCGCGCCCATCTCCGCCGACTTGGCGACGTCGACGCGGCAGAAAACCGCCTCGTGGCCTTTCGCCAGCAGGTCCTTGGTGACCCGTTCGCCGTTCTCCACGCTGATATCGGCGACGACAATTTTGCCGCCCTCATCCGCGAAAGTGTGGCAGATGCTCTCGCCAAAACCGGAACCGCCACCGGTGACGATGGCGACCACGTTCTTCAACCGTCCGTTCGTACTCATATGCTCGGATAAACGTTAAGCTGCGATTGCGGCCTGGCGGGCAAAATGCCGGCCAGGCCAGGACTGGGATCCGGCGAATTATTTCGCCGTGTAACCGCCATCGACCGGGATGATCGCGCCAGTGACGTAGGTGGAGGCGTCGCTCAGCAGATAGAGGACCGCACCGTTGATTTCCTCGGCGTTGGCCATGCGGCCCAGCATGGTCATCTTGTTGTAGCGCTCGAGGAACGCCTTTTCCTGCGGCCGGGCCGGGTTGAAGATGCCGCCCGGAGCCACGACGTTCACGCGCACTTTCTGCGGGCCGTAATGCGAGGCCAGGAAGCGGGTGAAGTTGTTCATGCCACCCTTGTGGAAGAAGTAGTCGGGGGCGGTTTTCATCGCCGTGCCTTCGTAGAGGTACGGGTTGAAACCGATGCTGCCCATCTGCGACGAGATGTTCACGATGCTGCCGGAGCCCTGTTTGGCCATGACGTTGCCGGTGGCGCGCACGGCGGCAAAGAAGCCCGTGGAATTCAGCCGCATGGACTCTTCCCATTTCGAGATGTCGTCATCGAAGCCGGCCGACATCGGCCGGTTGACCGCGTTGTAGACCATGCCGTCGAGGCGGCCGTGGGCCTTGGTGATCCGCCCCAGTAAATCCAGGATGGATTTTTCGCTGAGCAGATCGACGTTCTCGAGATGGACCTTGCAACCAGCTGCGCGCAGACGGTCGGCGTCCGCGGCAATCGCGTTGGCGTCGCGGGAGGCGACGATCAAGGTGGCGCCGGCGTTAGCGATACCGTCCACCATCGCGCGGCCGAGGAGGCCGGAACCGCCGAATTGGAGGACAACTTTGTTTTTAAGGGAGATGGTGGCTTCAGGCATAAGGGGACCGGGGACCGGGTTTGAGGGTGGTGGGCAGGGCGGCGATGTTGCCGTTGATGAGTTCGAGGCGCTGCTTCACATAGGAACTGACGGCGACGACGTCGGCCCCGATGCCAAAAACCGAGTGGCCTTCGGAGACGAGATCGTTGAACGGGGCGAAAAGGCCCGCGCTCATGGCAAACTTGCCGTTCTTGCGGGCCGCGGCGGCGACGCGTTTGCGGGCGGCGACGACCACGGGGTCGTTGACCATGCCGGGCTTGCCAATGCGATGGCTGAAGTCACCCGGGCCGAACAGGAAACCGTTAAAGCCGGGGACGGCGGCGATCTTTTCCACATTCTCCAGCGCTTCCGGCGATTCAATCTGGAGGATCACGATGCGCTCGGTGTTCGAGTGTTTGATGTAATCGTCCATCGGCAAAATGCAGAACTGGCCGTCGAGACAGCCGCCGTCGAGGGCGCGCTTGCCGAGCGGCTGGAAACGGGTCCATTCCACGATCTGCCGCGCTTCCTCTTCGGTGCCGACGTGGGGCACGATGATGCCGGTGGCATCACATTCGAATGGCTTGATGTAATCGCTGTAGCTGCCGCGGGCGACGCGGACGAGCGAATCGACATTGTGGAGGCGCGCGGCACGGATCTGGTTTTCGATGCCAATCCAGTCATTGGGCACATGTTCGGTGCAGAGCCAGACGGCGTCCACACCGGACAATGCGGCGATCTCTGTGACCCGGGGGTCGGAGAGATTGATTTTCAGAACAGCGGGAATCTGACCCTGACGAAGCAGGCTCAGGATGCGACTGGGGCGGGTTTTCATGAATGAGGCTTGGAAAGCGCCGGCTTGGCCATGGCATGGGCCGGGCGCGGATGGGGGTTACGAATTCAATGGGTTTTGAAAATGGGCAGGATGGAGTGTCGCTGCCAACGAAATTAATGATGGGATCCGCAATTACATCTGAATTTTGAGGCAGCGGATGCGGGAGCGGTTTTGGCCGGAGCCAGGGCGGCGAGGTTGAAAGCAGTGTCTGCAGGGCCTCGGTCAGCCGGGCGAATCTGATGGAAAGGCTGTCCGTAGTCTTCGACACAGCCACATCATGCAGCTGAACACTATTTCCGCCGCTAAGTATGAAAACCATTTGGTTTCCCGTGGGGGAGCCTGCTGGCAGGTGCTGATCGCTGGGGACGCGACGCCCTCGTCGCGTGCTTCGGCGACGAGGGCGTCGCCGCTCCAGACAATCGCCTGCACGCCGGCTCCTGCAACCACATGAGTCTATCTCAGAAGCGGGAGGAGCGGGTGGACGTAGTTATCAATTTCCTGACGGCCGTGGTTCGCGGCGGGAGAAAGGCGGAGTCAACTACGTAAAAC
>CAMAPG010000092.1 GCA_945859965.1 Opitutus sp. GAS368
CACGGAGCAGACTTGGCCGCGATTTTTCGGTTCACGGCCAAACGCGGCGAGCTGCGCGTCAGCCAGGGCTTCGCCTCCGATGGCGATGAGCCAGAGCGTGGTGCCGGCCCATTCTAACGGGTGGAAGCCCGGGGTGGCATTGAAACAGGAAGGCAGGAACGTGACCCCCAGCAGCACGACGGACGCGGCCTGCATTTGGAAAAACCAGCACATCTTCGCCTGGAAATCCCCCGCCCAGCTTTTCCGCAGCTCGCGGTAGCGGCCGTCCTCCGTCGGATGATGACGGACGATACGGCGGGCGAGATGCGTTCCGAGACGAAGGCTCCAGAGCACAATCAGGATGGCGAGGAGCGCCCGGCGGAACGTCCAGCCTGGGCCGGCCACGGCATAAAACGCCGCCAGCGCGCCAAACGCGTACGACCAAGCGATGTCGACGATGCTGAAATTATCGATTCTGCGCGCCAGAACGTAGCCGCCGGCAAACGCCGCACCCAAGGTCCCCAGCGCGATGAGCATCAGAGTCCACGCGCTCACGGGATCGGATGATTGGGCGGCGTTTCGGCCATGGTCTTGGCGGCCGTTTCAGTGCGGATCCGGACGATTTCTCGCGGTATGGACAGGGCGCTGCAGTAAATCGTGGCGATCCAAAAAGGCGCGAAGATGGCCCAGGCCACGATGGCGTGAAAAGCGGAGAACCAGAAATTATGGAGAAAATCCAGCGGATGCTCGTGAAAGGCCCGGAGCAGGCCCCGGAATTCGAAACGCGTGTGGGCCACGCCGAAAAGCCATTCGCCCCAGCGCAGCGCGAACGGAATGAAGACCAGGTGGATCGGGGTGCAGAGGTAATTGACCGCCTGGATGATCGGTTGGTTGAGCCGCAGGAAAATACCGGCCAGCAGGCAGAGAATGGTCGTTGTGCCCAGGATGGGAAAAAGGGCGAGCGCACTGCCGATTGCGACGGTCAGGGCGATTTTTACCGGGGTGATTCCCTGGGTGAGCTGGGCGACGACGGGATCGCGCAAGCGTCGCTTCCAGAAGGTGCGTTTGGGATCGGCAAGCGGGAAGGGGGGCGACACAGGCGAACACAAGTAGGCGCTAAATAGAGCGATGGGAAGTCGCGTTCGGGCAAAGTCCATGGTTTATGCAAGCAGGATCACACCCAGGCCCAACCCCGCCAGCGCCAGGCCAAGGCCGCCGCGGGTCGCCCGTCGGGCCGTCAGCAGATCCGCAACCAAACCCGTTTTCGGGCTGCGGAACAGCTCGTCCAGGCAATAGGCGGCCATGGCGATGTTGCCGAGCAGCATGATGGCCGCGAACCAGGCCAGGCGTGCGGACCACGCGGTTTGCTTGTAGGCGACCCAGACGAAAAACGTCGTGAATCCCCAGTAGGCATCAAACAGCGTGGCGATAAACCAAGGGTGGGTGAAAACCGCGCGCGGCACCTGGAAAAGCGGGCAGTGCCAGCTGGCCCAGCTCGTCACCGCGAGCATCGAGGCCAGAATCACGATGAACAGCCCGCGCAGGAAAAGGATCATGAGAAGACAGTGCGAACGTTACAGCGCCAGATTGTTGGCCCGGGTGTGCAGGGTTTGTACGACGGAAATATTGCGCAGGGCGAACGCGGCTTCGCAGTAGCTGAGATAGTAACTCCATTTGCGCACGAAGCGCTCGTCGAAGCCGAGGGCCTGCACCTGTGCGAGCTTGGCGCGAAAGGACTCGTGCCACAGGCGCAGGGTGCGCGCATAGTCGAGACCGAGGTCATCCAGCGCATGCAGGGTGAAATCCCCGGCCCGGGTGAGTTGCTCGTTCACGCGGTTGACGGAGAGGAGGAGGGAACCCGGGAAAATATATTTTTGGATGAAATCCACGCCCTGCCGGAACTGGGCGTACCGCGCATCGGGACACGTGATGAACTGCAGGGCCAGCAGGCCTTCCGGCTTCAGCACGCGGTCGACCACCGCGCAGAATCCGGGCAGGTACCGGTGGCCGATCGCCTCCATCATTTCAATGGACACGATCTTGTCGAACCGGCCCGCGAGGTCGCGATAATCGCGGAACTGTACGTCCACGCGGCCGGCCAGTCCGGCCGCGGCGATGCGCTGGCGCGCGAAATCATGCTGCTGTTGGGACAGTGTGACCGTCGTGACGCGACAGCCGTAGGTCTGGGCAGCCTGCAGCGCCCAGCCGCCCCAGCCGGTGCCGATTTCAAGCACGTGGTCGGTGGAGGCGAGTCGGAGCCGGCGGCAGAGCGCGTCGTTTTTTTCGCGCTGGGCTTCCTCAAGGGTGAGCTGGGGCTGCGTCCATTTCGCCCCTGAATACATCATGGACGGATCGAGGAAGAGGGCGAAGAAGTCGTTCGAAAGATCGTAGTGTTCGCTGATGTTGCGGCGGGCGCTGACGCGGGAGTTGGGCCGCAGGAGATAGCCCAGGCGGTTGATCCAGCGCAGGCCGTTGAGGGCGAAGGAGCGGGCTTTTTTCGAGCCGGACAGCGTGGGGGCGGCCTCGAGGTTGAGGATAAACCACCCGATCACCGCGGTGAGATCGGCGGTCTCCCAGTCGCCGTCGATAAACGATTCGGCAAAGCCAATGTCGCCGGCGAGGGCGCATTTTCTGAAGAAACTTTCCCGGCGCACCCGGATCTGGGCGAACGCGGAGAGGCTCAGGGGCAGGGCTAGGGACTGCGCATCGACCGGACGGCCGAAATCGTGAACGCTGCCATCCGGCAGCTCGATCCGCAGATGGCCGCGCGACATGGCGGCGAACGCCTTGAGCGTGGCCTGGCGAAACCAGGACGGCTTGGTCCGCCCGACAAAAACCGGAGTGACGGCGGAGGAAGACGACGGAAAATTCATGCGTTGGCCTTGGCAGTTTCGGGCATCTCCGCCTTGGGTGACGCCGGGGAAGAAAGGGAGGAGTGGGGATGGTAGAGCTCCCGTTGGTCGCCCGCCCGCGCGGCCTTGGCAAACCACGGCACCCGTTTCATCCACAATAGCAGGGCGTGCCAGTGGATCAACGAAATGATTTTTAGGGTGATGAGCGGATATTTCAGCGTGAACCAGGCCAGGCGCGTGTTGGTCAGGGCATGACGCGTGCCCGTGAGCGTACTGGTCAGGGTCCGGGTCGGTCCGTTGAAATCATCGATCTGGATCGCGAGGCGGCCGGAAGGCGGGCGCAGGATAAAGTCGAACTCGATGTCGACGTCCGAATACGGCGACACATAAAAATACTTGGGCGTGCGCCGCCGGAATTCCGTCGTGCCGTCGCGGCCCTCCGTGAATTTCAGGACCTTGGCCCCCGGTCCGAGGAAATACGGTTTCATTTCGCGGAACGTATTCGTCACCTCGGCCAGGGCGGCCACGGGTTCGCCGGAGCGATCGTAGCAGAAATAAAACGACACGGGATTGAACAGCCGGCCGAAGACGCGCGGCAAGGTGACGAGGATGACGCGACCGCCGGTGAGATCGACGTCATGTGCCGCCAGGTAATCCACGACGCGTTGTTTGAGCGTGCACGCCGCTTTCCTGGCGGGTACGGAAGCCGGGGTCGATGGCGCGCGGGCACCCGGGCGGTGCAGCGGCGCATTGGTGGGCAGATAGTCGCCTTCCCGGAACGAATAGACATTGGCGCGGTTCAGCGAAAAAAACGTCAGCCGGCGGGATAGCGCCGGGAGGTCGTCGAGATCGATGGCAAAAAGGAAAATCCGGTACAAAAGCTGGTGGGCCTTCGGCGTAAACCGATGGTGCATCACCCGGCATTCGTAGAGATGGGACGTCATGGGGGAAAAAATAGACGGGGCCTTCCCTTTTACGAACAAGGACTGGTTGCAGATGCCCAAAACCTCTATCGGTTCCACGGATCCCGGCCAAGAAGCTGTCCGCTCACGCGCGCAGCGCTGAGCAGGGCATCCTCGTGGAACCCGTAGCGGAAGTAGCTGCCGGCAAAATAGGTTTCAGTACCGCCCCGGGCCTGCTCGTTGAGCCTCGGCAATTCGGTCTGGGCTCGCATGGCGTCGAGGCTGAACAGCGGGTGTTCATAAGGGATGCGCCGCAACACTTTGGCGGGATCGATGGATTCGGGCCGGTCAATCGTGACGAAGTAATTTTCGCGGTCCGACACGCCTTGCAGGGCATTCATCCAATAGTGGGTCGCAGTCGAGGGCTGGCTGTCCGGGCCGCGGGCAATTTCGTAGTTCCAGCTCGACCAGGCCATCCGCGTTCGCGGCATGACGGATGTGTCGGTGTGGAGGGTGGCGATATTTGGCTGGTATTTGAATTCCTGCAGCAACCGGCTTTCGTCGGACGTTGGATCAGCCAGCAACCGGAGCGCCTGATCGCCATGGCAGGCCAGAATCACCCGGTCGAACCGGTCGGATGCGCCGGTGGCAGTCATGACCACGATGCCCTGCGGGGTGCGCAGGAGACGGAGGGCGCCGCGGCCCAACTGCAGGCGATCGCGCCAGGGAGCGGAAATTTTTTGCACATAGGTTCTGGCTCCGCCCTCCACCGTGAACCACGGGTGCTGGGTATCGAGACCGAGAAAACCATGATTATGAAAGAATCGCAGCAAGGTGGCGGCGGGGAAGGCCAGCATCTTGTCCGGAGGCGTGCTCCAGACCGCGGAACTCATGGGCATGAGATAGAGATCGAGAAAATCGCGCCCGTAACCACGGCGCTCGACGTACTCGCCCAAGCTGAGCGTTTGAGTCGCGGGATCATCGAGGGCCGCCACCGCCTCCCGGTTGAAGCGATTCACCGCGGCCAGCATGCGGTAAAAGCGCGGGCGGAGCAGGTTCCGGCGCTGTGCGAAAAGGTGGTTGAGCGATGAGCCGCAAAATTCGAGGCCGGTGTCGGCGTGGCGGACGCTGAACGACATCGTGGTGGGTTTGACCGGCACCTGTAACTCCGCGAACAACCGCGTCAGGAGCGGGTAGGTGACCTGGTTGAAGACCATGAAGCCCGTGTCGATGGGCACAGCACGGCCGGTCCCTGGCTCCCGAGCCTCAATCGTATTCGTATGACCGCCGGCGTAGTCGTTCTGCTCGAACAGCGTGAGATCGAAGTCCCGGTGCAGGAAATGAGCGCAGCCCAGACCGGCGATACCGGTGCCAATGATCGCGAGGCGGGGCATGAAGTTTAAGGCTAAGGAAAGAAGGGAGCGCGATCGCGCAAATACCGCCGCCTGATTCGCTCCCAACCTCTCTTACGACATAAACTCGCGCCCGGATGCGTCCGAAGGAGCGGAAGCCGACGGATTCTGCTTTGACAGCTCGTGGGCCAGCTCCGTCACATCCTTGTGGATGGCGGGATCGTCGGCCCGTTGGGGCATTGTCATCTGCGCCGCGTTGACCGTGGCCACCGCGATGGCGGCGGGAACGACCCGGCGCAGCGAAGAATAGTCCGGATGAACGAGGGCGGCCCGCCTTGCGGCCACGACCGAGGCGTCGTGATCGGCGCGCGCGGCTTCCTCCATGATGGATTTCGGCACGGGTTTCAGTCCGGTGATCAGCCGGGTCCACGAAAGCGCCTTCAAACCATAATACGTGATGTCGATTTCCCACCAGTAGAAGCCCTGGCGGGTGGCGCTCATGTAGCGGTGGTGGTTGTTGTGCCAGCCTTCGCCCAGCGTGATGAGGGCGAGAATAAAGCTGTTGCGCGAATCGTCCTCGGTCTTGAAGCGGCGTTTGCCCATGAGATGAGCCATCGAGTTGATGCAGGACGTGCCGTGGAACAGGGCCGTGGTGCTGATAAAGAAGCCCCAGAAAAGCATCTGCCAACTGGTCGTACCGAGGCCGGGCGCATAGACTTCGAGCAGCCAGCCAAAGCCCCAGACGGCGACGGCGAAGAGGATGGGCACCACGGTGTCGAAGCGATTCAACAGGACCAGCTCGGGAAACTTGGCGAGATCCTTCACCTTGGTGTAATCGGTCGGGAAATTGCGTTTGCTCGTGATCCAGCCGATGTGCGACCACCAGAAACCGTGAACGTGGGGGGAATGGGCATCCTCCGGATCGTCGGAATGCTGGTGGTGGTGGCGGTGATGATAAGCCCACCAGAGTGGTCCGCGTTGCACCGTCGTGCCGCCCCACAAGGCCAGGAAAAACTGCCCGAGACGCGAGGTGCTGTAAGTCTTGTGCGAGAAGTACCGGTGATAGATCCCGGTCACGGCGAACATGCGCAGGAAATAAAGGGCGACGGCCGTCCAGACGGCGACCGGACTCCAGCCGGTCCAAATCACACCCAAGCAGCCAGCGTGCAGGATGATAAACGGAATGCAGCGCATCCAATCCACGCGGTCGGGAGTGGCCCGCATCTTGTCCGCTCCTTCCGGCATGTAGTCGGCGTCAAACCATTGCACAATTGCGGCCGGTGAGCGCCGCAGGGACGCAAAGAGGCGGGAAAAGAGGGATGAATCGGTCACCATGAAGGCTCCTAGGGAACCCATATCCGCACCTTTCGGCAAGCCGCGATTCCGGGTCTTTCGGACACACAATGGTGACGCGCGGGCCCCATTTCCTCGGCCGGCCTGCTTAAGAAGTATGACGGGAACGGCTTCCGGGAAAAGGCGCGGCTTCATCTGCCCCGATCAGGGGCAATTGGATTTTAGGCCGCTCTTTCCAAGCCGGTTTGGCCACGAAAGAACTACAAGGTTGCCAGGGCTTCGATTCGACCCTCCCGCGCGCTTATAAGCGCAATGCAGACTCCTGCCGCAGCCTCGGAAACTTTGTGCTCTTTCGTGGCTAAAAGATTCCGGGGTTTGGATTTCAGTAGCCGGCGACACCTTTGCGCTCGTTCTTGAGCGCGTCGGCCAGGATGTCCTGACAGTATTGGACCAGCTCCGTGACGCTGCGCGCATCCTGGGCCACGCGGAGCATGATCGGCACCCAGGTGTGGCCGAAGTTCACGTGCTGCATCTCATCCCGGATGTCATAGCTCTCGTAACGCGCCGAAATCTCGTCGCCCTTTTCCTGAAACATCTTCACGCCGGCCCGTTTCTTTTCAAATGAGGAGGCTTCGATGACGAGGGTCATCATGCAGAACCGCTCCATCGGATCGAGTTTGGCGCGCAGCGAGTAATTTTGCAGCAGCATCGGGAAATCATGGAGTTTTTGTCCGAGCTGCTCGAAACGCGTGCAGCCCATGCGGGTGTGCCGGATTTCATCCACACAGTGCCGCGCCATGTCGTAGTGAAAGGCCCACGGCATCTCGGGGGTTTCGTAGAGAATGGCGCCGAGCGATTCCGCGAACTGCATTTCCTGCGTGTGATTGTAGAAGATCGCGAGCCGCTTGCCTTCGAACGAATCATCCGTCCGCCGGTTGATCTCGTTGACCCGGGCCGTCTGAAAACTGGCGTCGCGCTGCGGCGTTGGAACGCAGGTGAACGCCTCTTCGATGGCCGGAGCGGGGCGGTCGGAGCGCCATTGACCCGCGGGCAGATCGATGGCGTCGAACAATCCCGCCAGTCGGTCCGACCAAGCCTTGTTGCGCACCAGCGCACCGGGCGAATAAGCCGGCTGGTACGCGGCGTACCATTCCGCCTGGCCGCGCAGTTCATTCGTAGCCTCGACCAGAATCGCTCCCGAAAACGGGTCCATCACCGGGTCAATCTGCGCGGCCCAGGCGGTGTAGATCCCGGACAGCCGGGACATGGCCGTGCCGTAAAATCCGCAAAGAAAATCAGTGCCGTCCGGGGCCGCCCCGAGGCCGCGCAACAATTCATCGACGGCCTGGCATTCCTGCCGCTCCGCGGTGTTTTCCTTGAGTTCGTGCAGCCGCTTCAACAGGCGCGAGCCGTATTGCGCATGGGCCCACAGGTGGTCGCCCATGGCGAGCTTGGCGTCCCAATAAGGCACGCCTGGCATCCAGCCGCCGAGCATGCGGAGCAAACCGCGTTCGAGCTGGAAGGCGCGCGTCAGCAAGGTGACCGCATCGCCCATGCTGCGATAGCTGCCGGTGGCGGGGACAGAGGAAGAAGGACGAATAGTCATGGCGGAAGGGGAAGGAAAATTTGGCCGGCGGCGCTACCGCCAGCGCTGGAAAGCCTCGATTGCTTCGTATTCGGCGAGGCCGAGGCGGTCATAGACTTTCGCCAGATGGCGGTTGCGCTGTTCGGCTTGCTGCCACGCTTCATGGAGGCCGGAATCGAACGGCCCCTGACTGCGTTGGCTCTTATGCTGGTAAATGGCTTGGATTTTCCCGGCGAGTTCGCGCGGGCTGAACGGGACCGCCATGTCGATCTCGGCGGCATCCCAGTCTTTTTCGGGCGAGCGGTAGAGCCACATCCGGCTTTCCTGCTGCCAGGGTTCGTCCTTGGTCAACGCGAGCGCCCGGCGGATGGTCTCGAAGCAAACGGCGGCGACCGAACTCGGGTCGTTAAACTGACCGGTGGCGAAGATCTGGTTGGGCCGCAGTTCGCGCAGGAGATCGGCGACCGCCTTCACATCGCCGTCCTCGATGACGAACTGGCGGTAGCGGCCCTTTTCGTAAAAGGGCAAATCGAGAAAACGGAGCCGGTCCACGGGCACGCCGCAGGCCTTGAGGGAGGCCTTGGCCTCGCCGCGGCGGATGAGTCCCTTGAGCCGGCGGATCGCGGGCGTGTCACTGGTGAAGGCCGATTTCTGCTGGAGGTTGGTGCGGACTTCGCGGGCGAAAACCGCCTCCGGATTCTTGCTGGTCCCGCCGTTGCCGGCGAGTTCGAGGACGAGATCGGTGGCCATCGCGGCTTCTTCGTCGGGCACGGCAAGGTTGCCGGAAGTCTGGTAGACGACGACCACGTCATGCCCCTGCTCGATCAGCCGGCGCAATGTGCCGCCCATGCCGAGCACGTCGTCGGACGGCTCGGGGCTGAACACGACCACGCGCTTGGGATGCGGATGGGCGCGCTCCGGGCGGTACTTGTCGTTTTCGTTCGGTTTCCCGCCGGGCCACCCGGTGATGGTGTGCTGCAGCTCGTTGAAAATCCGGATATTCAATCCGTAGGCGGGGCCCTGTTCGGTCAGCAAATCGGCCATGCCGTGTTCGCTGTAATCTTCCTCGAGCAGCTTGAGCACGGGCTTCTTCGTTTCCAGCGACAGCCACGCCACCGCGCGGCGGACGAGCGCGGGCTCCCACGTGACGGGTCCGACCAGCCACGGATGCTTGATGCGCGTGAGCTCGAAGGAAGCGGGCCGATCGATGGCGAAACGGATGTCGGGATGATTCTGCAGCAGGCTCGCCGGCAGGGCCTCGGCGGGCGGGCGTTCGATGGCGAAGGCGGTGATCTGGGCCTTGGCCTCGCCCCACGCGAGCAGCCGGATGCGCCGGGCCTTGAGAATGGTGCCGACGCCCATGGTGATGGCGTGGCGCGGGACATTGGCCTCGCCGAGGAAATCGCGGGCGGCATCGCGCCGGGTCAGGGCATCGAGCGTGACGAGGCGGGTCCGGCTTTCGCGGGTCGAGCCCGGTTCATTGAAACCCACGTGGCCGGTGCGGCCGATGCCGAGCACTTGGAGATCGATGCCGCCGGCGGCGCTGATCGCGTTCTCGTACTGTTCGCACGCCTGGAAAACCTGGGCGCGGGGCAAGGTGCCATCCGGCACGTGAATATTTTCCGGCAGAATGTCGATGTGCCCGAAAAGCTGTTCCTGCATGAACCGCCGGTAGCTCTCGGGGTGGGTGGGCGGCAGGCCGTAATACTCGTCGAGATTGAAGGTGATGACGTGGCGGAAACTGAGTTTTTCCTCGCGGTGCATCCGGATCAGCTGGCGGTAGAGCCGCACGGGCGTGGATCCCGTCGCCAGGCCCAGGACGGTGGGCCGGCCCGCGTCGTTGTTCGCGCGGATCAACGCGGCGATTTCAGTGGCGATCGCCTGTGCCCCGGCGTCGGCCGTGGCGTAAATCTCGGTGGGAATGCGTTCGCGCTGCTGGGCTTCGGAAGAGGGGGAACGCATGGGGAATGGAATTCAGCGGGTGGGCGACGATTGCTGGCGGATGTACTCGATCGTGGCGGTCAGCCCGGCTTCGAGACTACCGACTGGAGTGAAACCGGCGCCGCGCAATTTTTCAATACTCGCGCAGGAATGCTTCACGTCGCCCGCCCGTTCGGGCA
>CAMAPG010000093.1 GCA_945859965.1 Opitutus sp. GAS368
TTCTGGAGTATTTCCCAGGCCTGGGTCGCGGACAGGCCGGGATTCTCCGACATGATCGCGGCGATGGCTCCGGCGACGATGGGAGCGCTGGCGGATGTGCCATCGAATAAAACCCGCTGGTCGTCGAGCCAAGCAGTTTGAACGCCGTAGCCGGGAGCGGTGAGATGCAACTGCGGGCCGGAGTTGGAAAAAAGAACCTGTTGCTCGGCGGCATCGACCGCGCCGACCGAAATCACCCGTGGATCCGCGGCGGGCCAGGTCAGCTGGGCGGCTTGATCGTTCCCGGCGGCCGCCACGATCACCGCCCCGTGATCCCCCGCATAATCGATGGCGAGGGACAAAGTGTTGTTGGTGGAGTAGCCACCCATGCTGATGTTGATGATTTTCGCCCCGGCATCGACGGCGGCGAGAATGCCCTGGGCGACGGTGAAAATATCACTCGTCCCGTTGGCATCGGTGATACGCACGCTCAGGATGTTCGCGCTGGGGGCAACTCCGGGCGCATCGGTGGCCGAGCCGGCGGCAAGGGCGGCAACGGCGGTGCCGTGTCCATCGGAGGAGCCTTTACCTGGAGTTGTACCAAGACCGATGTCGAGCGTGCGGACCCGTCCTTGCAGCGTGCGATCGGAAAGCACGCCACTGTCGAGAATGGCGATCTTCGTGCCGTTGCCCCATTGGCCATGGTCGCCGGAAATCCCCAGAAAGCTGAGCATGGTGTTTCCAAACGGGACCTGGCGGCCAATGGTCCGCTGTTCCTGCGAAGGTGCGGAAGGAATCTGCACCAGGATGTTGGCTCCCACATTCTGGTAGTCGGAAGGATGGGCCAGGGCATCGCGTTGCAATGCGCCCCACGAGTCATACCGGACCCGGACGGCCCGCAGGCCGTCGATTTGCGCCACAACGTGGACTCCGGCCTGGCCGGCCCGCGCGAGAAAAGCGCGGTAGGACGCCTCGTCCTTGAACTGGAGCACCGCTTCGTTCTCCCGGGCGTTGGGTTGATCGAGCAGGCGTTCGATCTCGGCGAGCAATTGTTTCTCAGCTTCGCTCAGATGCAGGCCCGCCGGAGCGGTGGCAAGCGAAGGGGAGGCTGGGGCGGATGAGGGGCCTCCCGATAATTTCCCGGGACCTGAAGCTGAAGACACAGTGGTCTCCCCCAATTGATGCAGAATCAGCCAGATGAGCAGACCCGCCAGCAGGATGCCCACGGAAAACGGAATAAGATAAGTCGGTCGATCGCTCATCGCGGGAGAAAGTCAGCCGCCATGGCCGGGGCGCGCCGGGAAAGCATCTCCACCTAGGACGCCGCGTCGACGCGGAAGTTTCGTTTGTTTTCGGGTGGGACGCAGCGTCCCTCGCTGCGGGCCTCACGGCCACGCTGTCACGGATTGAACGGAAACGTTCCTGCCCACAAAAAAAGCAGGCCGAAATAAATTCCGGCCTGCGTGAAAAAAATGCGGGAAACTAAACTGGCTCAGTCCGCGCGCGCTTTTTTGCAGGAAGCTTCCAGGTGCTCCCAGGCGGAAATGACATTCTGCTTGGCGGCATCCCACGTGTCGGCTGTCGCGTGACCCAGGGCGCTGACCTTGTCCTTATAGTCGGCTTCGGAGTTTTTCAGCTCCTCCATCGCGGCCTTGCGGCTGGCACTGGCCTTGGCTTCGGAATAATTGGCGCGCAGCGTGCTGAGTTCGGCGTCCATCTTGGCCGACAAGGCCTTGGCGTTGGCGCTGAAATCATCGCGCTTGTCGAAACTGAACGACTTCACCTTGTCCCAGCCATTGGCCATGGCGTCTTTCGAGTCCTGATAGGCCTCCTTGACGTCGGCTTTGGCCGCGGTGCGATCGGACTTGTTACAGCCGGTAAGGACCAATGCGGCCAAGCTGGCGGAAACCAGGGCCGTGGGAATCAATCGGGAGAGCAGTGTTTTCGTTTTCATAGTAATGGATAGGGAGTTGAGGGATGAGTGCCGACGGGATTCCGTCGCTTGGTGCATGACGCAGACTCCATTCGGGCGGGTGAGTTCGAAAAGGGACTTAAATAAACGGAATCGATTATTAGTGATATGGTGGTCAATGGATTATAAAACAGCATTGCCCGGGACTTCATGGGTTGTCGGCGAATTTCTTGACCTGTTTCGCTTTGCCGCGCCGGATGGCAACCCATGACGCGAAGTATCGTTTTGGCGACAACCCCCCGCTGTCCCCGGTGCCGGATGACTCTCCGCTGGTGCATTTGCGAAGGTTTCGCGCCGATCGACTGCCGGTTGGAAATCGATGTGTTGATCCATCATCGTGAATGGTGGCGGCCGACCAGCACGGGCCGGCTGATCAACCGGGTGATCCCGGCTTCGCGCGGCCATGTGTTCCGACACGATCTTCCACTGACGGAAGCGGCGATTGTGCGGCCGGGCCGCACGCTCTGGATTTTGCATCCGCTCGGCGAACCCATTCCGAAAAACGAAGCTCCCGAAGGGCTGCAGGTTTTATTGCTCGATGGAAGCTGGCGTGAGGCCGCGCGCATGATGCACGGCGTGAAACGCTGGGGCCGGCTGGTCAGCCTGCCGATGACGGGACCGAGCCGCTATCTTTTGCGCGATCAACAAGGCACGGATCGGTATTCCACCGCCGAGGCGTTGCTTTTTCTTTTGGCGGCGTTGGGCCTGGCCGATCAACACGCCCGTTTCCGCCTCCAGTTTGAACTGCACGTGTATGCTGGATTGCGGGGTCGGGGCGAAAAGGCGGCCGCGGAAAAATTTCTCTCCGAGTCACCCGCGCGCGAAGCGTTTCCGGATCTGCTCGAAAAACTTGCGCAGCGACGTCCCAGCATCTGAGCCAGTGCACCATTGCCTAAGCTGCATCCCTTTCATTCCCTTTCCCCTGTCTTCTTACCCCCATGCCCAACCCTCGCTTCTCGCTCCGTATCGCAGCCCTGATCGTTTTTCTCAGCCTCGGTTTCATGCCGTTGGCCAACGCCCGGCTTTACGACGTCGGTGCGGCGCGGGTGGATATCACGCCGGACTTTTCCCTGCGCCTGATGGGGTATGCCACTCGGAAGGGGGAAACCGCCGAAGTGGCCCAACCCCTGTGGGTCAAGGCGCTGGCGATCGCCGGCAAACCCGGCGAGCCGTTCTTGCTGCTAACCGTCGATGTGTGTGCGATTCCCGCGGCGGTGCGCGAAGAGGTTTTGCGCCGGCTTGCCCCACGGGGGATGACGAGCGAGCGGTTTGCGGTCTCGTTCAGCCACACCCATTCCGGTCCCTGCATCGAGGGAGCCGTCCCCAATATGTTTGCGGAGGATATTCCGGCGGAGGAACAGGCGCGGATCAGCCGTTATACGGCGGGTCTGGTCGACAAGCTCGAGCGGGCGGGAATTGACGCGCTCGCCGCCATGCAACCGGCCCGGCTCGAGTGGGGGACAGGCAAGGCCCATTTCGCGGGAAATCGCCGGCAGGACGACGGCTTGGTGGATCACGATGTGCCGGTGCTGGCGGTGAAAACGCCCGGCGGGAAAATCCGCGCCGTGCTCGCGAGCTATGCCTGCCACGCGACCACGTTTGGCAGTGCCATCAAAGCTTTTCACGGCGACTGGCCGGGGGTTGCGCAGGAAACCATCGAACGCGACAACCCCGGGGCCATCGCGTTGATCGCAATCGGTTGCGGGGCGGAATCCAATCCAACACCGCGCGGGAGCCTCGCCCTGGTGGAAAAGTACGGCCAGGAACTGGCGACGGAAGTGGGCCGGCTGCTGGCCGCTCGATTGCGGCCGATCTCGGGAGATCCGGTGGGACGGACAAAATCGATCGACCTCGCTTTCGATCGCCTGCCGACGCGCGCAGAATGGAACGAGAAGGCCAAAAGCACCCAGAGCGGGGAAAGTTATCATGCGCGCCGGAACCTGGCCCGGCTCGACCGGGGCGAAACCCTGCCCACCTCGCTTTCGTACCTCGTGCAAACCTGGACCTTTGGGGACGATCTCGCGATGGTCTTTCTTCCCGGCGAAGTGGTGGCGGATTACTCGCTGCGGCTGAAGGAGGAGTTGGATTTCGAACGGGTGTGGATCAACGCCTATACGAATGCGACTCCGGCTTACATCCCGTCGCGCCGGGTCATCGATCTCGGGGGATATGAAGGGGCCGGGGCCATGTTATATTACGATCATCCCGCCCGTTTCGCTGCGGCGATCGAGGAACAGATTGTGGGAACGGTGCGTGCCTTGGTCCCCGCATCGTTTCTCGCCAGCGCCCGGAAGGGTTCGTCGCTGCGTCCGACCACGGCCGAGGAGGCGCGCGGCTATCACACCGTCAAGCCGGCCTGGCACCGTCGCTGAGAGAGTGGCGCAGCGAGGGGCTGCTGACGCGCCACTTGGGATTAGGCAGGATCGTAGTCGAGATACGGTCCGAGCCACTTCTCGGTTTCCTGGAGGCTGAAGCCTTTGTGCTGCGCGTATTCGGTGACCTGGTCCTTGCCGATTTTTCCGACGCCAAAATATTTCGAATCGGGGTGGTTGAAATACCAGCCGCTGACCGAGCTGGCCGGGTGCATTGCGCAACTCTCGGTCAGCTTGATTCCGGTGGCGGCCTCGACGTCGAGCAACGTGAAGAGAATGGGCTTCTCAGTGTGATCGGGGCACGCCGGATAACCGGGCGCGGGCCGGATGCCGCGGTATTTTTCGCGGATCAGCTGCTCATAGGTGAGGTTTTCGGTTTTGCCGTAACCGCAGGCTTCGCGTACATGCTTGTGGAATTTTTCCGTGAGCGCCTCGGCGAGCCGGTCACCCAGGGCCTGGGCCATGATCGCGGAATAGTCATCGTGTTTCGCGCGGAATTCCGCGGCGAAATCATCGACGCCGTGGCCGGCGGTGACGGCGAATCCGCCCATGTAGTCGAGGCGGCCGCTGTCCTTGGGCGCCACAAAGTCGGCCAGACAGTGATTGAACTGGTCGGCGGGCTTTTCCAGCTGCTGGCGCAGCATGTGGAAGGTTGTCACGACCTTGCTGCGCTTTTCGTCGGCGTAGATCTCGATGTCATCGCCCACCGCATTGCAGGGCCAGAAGCCGATGACCGCCTTGGCGGTGTAGCGCTTTTCCGCGACGATCCGGGCGAGGAGTTGTTGTCCGTCGCGGAGGAGCTTGGTCGCTTCCTCACCCACGACCGGATCCTTCAGGATGTCCGGATAACGGCCGTGCAATTCCCACGCGCTGAAGAACGGACCCCAGTCGATGAAGGGTACGATGTCGGCCAGCGGCACATCGGAAAAAATCTTGGGACCGAGAAATTCCGGGCGAGGGATATCGACCGCTTTCCAGTCGAATACTTGGCGGCGCTCGCGCGATTTTGTCAGGGACAGCAGCGGACGTTTATTGCGGCGTTCGCCAAACTCGATGCGCTGCCGCTCCTGCTTGGCGGCGTTTTCCGCGAGAAAGGCGGGCTTTTGTTCGTTCGACAGCAGGGCGCTGACCACATTGACGACGCGCGAGGCATCGAGGACGTGGACGATACCGGGCGGATATTCCGGCGCGATTTTCACCGCGGCGTGGGCCGGGCTGGTGGTGGCGCCACCGATGAGAAGCGGAACGGTGAAGCCCTGGCGCTTCATCTCCTTCGCCACGTGCACCATTTCATCGAGGGAAGGGGTGATGAGTCCGGAAAGCCCGATGATGTCCACCTGCTTTTCCTTCGCGGTGGCGAGGATCTTGTCGCACGCCACCATGACGCCGAGATCGATCACCTCGTAGTTGTTACACGCGAGGACCACTCCGACGATGTTCTTGCCGATGTCGTGGACGTCGCCCTTGACCGTGGCGATGAGGAACTTTCCGTTGGGCTTGGCCGTGCCGCCGCCGGCAATCAGCAGGCGTTTTTCCTCTTCCATGAACGGGGTGAGGTAGGCGACGGATTTTTTCATCACGCGCGCGGACTTCACCACCTGGGGCAGAAACATTTTTCCGGCGCCGAAAAGATCGCCGACCACGCGCATGCCGTCCATCAGCGGTCCTTCGATGATGTTCAGCGGCCGTGGGTACTTGGCCGTGTTGGCCCGCGCCTCCTCGGTGTCGGCCTCGACGAAGGCATCGATGCCTTTCACTAGGGCATGGGAGAGTCGCGACTCGACCGTGGTATTCCGCCAGGCGAGATCCTCCTTCAGTTCGGTTTTCGAGGCGCCGCCCTGGCGCGCCTTGAGTTCATCGGCGAAAGTGACCAGGCGCTCGGTGCTGTCGGCGCGGCGGTTGAGCAAGACATCCTCTACCAACTCGCGCAGATCCTTCGGGATCTCCTCGTAGACGCCGAGCATGCCGGCGTTGACGATGGCCATGTCGAGGCCCGCCTTGATGGCGTGATACAGGAAAACGGTATGGATCGCCTCCCGCACGGGATTGTTGCCGCGGAAAGAAAAGGAAACGTTGGAAACGCCGCCGGAAACCTTGGCGTAGGGCAGGGCTTCCTTGATGATCTTCGTGGCCTCGAAGAAATCGACCGCGTAGTTGTTGTGTTCCTCGATGCCGGTGGCGACGGTCAGAATGTTCGGATCGAAAATGATGTCCTGCGGGGCGAAGCCGATTTTCTCGATGAGAAGCTTGTAGGCGCGCGTGCAGATCCGGACCTTTTCATCGCGGGTCGCGGCCTGCCCCTGTTCATCGAAAGCCATCACGACGGCGGCGGCACCATAGCGCATGACCAGCTTGGCGCGGCGCAGAAACTCGGTTTCACCGTCCTTCAGGGAGATCGAGTTGACGATGCCCTTGCCCTGGATGCATTTCAGCCCGGCCTCGAGCACCGTCCACCTGGACGAATCGAGCATCACGGGTACGCGGGAGATGTCGGGCTCGGCCGCGATGAGGTTGAGGAACTTCACCATCGTGGGCTCACCCTCGATCAGCGCCTCGTCGACATTGATGTCGATGATGTTGGCCCCGCTTTCGACCTGCTGTTTGGCGATGGCCAGGCAGGCATCCCAGTCACCGGCCTTGAGGGCCTTGGCGAATTTGGGCGAACCGGTGATGTTGGTCCGCTCGCCGATGACGAGGAACTGGGAGGCGGCTTTGGAGGCGGAGTTACTCACTGAAATTCTGAATTAGAAACACCGGGATACGAAAAGCGCGGAGGCCGAAGAAGGGAACACTGGAATTCTCCCTGCGATCGGCGATGAGCGCAGGGAGCAGGACGGATTAGCCGACCGCTAGGGTTTCGAGACCGCTGAGGCGGAGCGCCGGGGTGTGGGCGGGCAGCGTGCGCGCCGCTTTGCCCTGCACCACCTTGGCGATGGCCGCGATGTGCTGGGGCGTGGAACCGCAGCAGCCACCGACCAGATTAACGAAGCCGCTCGTGGCGAATTCGCCGAGCACCGCGGCCATCTCTTCCGGCGTTTCGTCATAGCCGCCAAAAGCATTCGGCAATCCGGCGTTCGGGTAGCAAGTGACGTAACAATCGGCGATGGCCGCCAGTTCCTCGACATACGGGCGCATGGCCCGGCCGCCGAGGGCGCAATTGATTCCGACGGAAAACGGTTTGGCGTGGGCGATCGATTGGTAGAAAGCGCCGATCGTTTGTCCGGAGAGTGTCCGGCCGGAGGCATCCGTGATCGTCACCGAGATCATCACGGGCATGCGTGAACCGCGCTCGTCGAAAACCAATTCGATCGCGAAGAGCGCGGCTTTGGCGTTCAGGGTGTCGAAAATCGTTTCAACCAGGAGGGCATCGACGCCACCATCGAGCAAGGCCCGCACTTGTTCGGCGTACGCCGTGACGACCTGGTCCCACGTGACCGCGCGATAGTCGGGCCGGTTGACGTCGGGGGACATCGAGAGGGTGCGATTGAGCGGCCCGATGGCGCCCGCCACGAAACAGCGGCGGCCGGGCTTGGCGGCCTCGGCCTTCTGGGCCGCGCGCCGCGCGACGGCCACGGCGGCGAGATTCAAATCGGTGACGATGGACTCAAGTTTGTAGTCCGCCTGCCCGATGCTCGTGGAGCTAAAGGTGTTTGTTTCGACGATGTCGGCGCCGGCGGCAAAATAATCGCTGTGAATCTGCTCGACGATATCGGGCCGCGTGAGGCACAGCAGGTCGTTGTTGCCCTTCAAGTCATGGGGATGGGCCTTGAAACGCTCGCCACGAAAATCCGGCTCCTCGAGTTTGTAGGTCTGAATCATCGAGCCCATGGCCCCATCAAGCACGGCAATGCGGGCGGCAAACAGCGCGTTGAGTGCCTGGGTGGAATCGAGGGGGCGGGGAGCGGGAGAGGACATAGGGGAGATCGTTGGGTTTAACACTAGCCTGCGGCTGAGGCTTGGCAAGAAACATATCAACGCATGCAGATGCATTGATATGTTTATGCTTGCCAGCGAGGTGGAGAGGGCTACACCGAGGGCTGTCAGCGTTCTTTCGAAAACTTTTGGGAAACAGGAAAGGCCGTGAAAATCGGCCGCAGTTGCGCTGCGGTATCGCATCACAGACCCACCACCGCGTCGTTTTTTCGACGCGGGCAAAGCCAATCGGGACTCTCTTCCCGGTGAAGGCGAGGGGCGAGGAAGTCACGCCGTCGAACTCATCCGAGTCGACCGGCGTCTGACGACACATGCGGAGTCCGAATATCTGCTCCCGGAAGACTCACGCGCCACTGCGATTGCGCGCAGCGGTTGCGAAAACTTCATCGCAAACAATGAAGCGTGAGAGTGGAAATTTTCCTCCGGCCGCGGAGGAGGTTCTGCTCTTGCCTGGAAAACAAGTAGACACCTTGAAAAATCATCCTTCGCTGAAGCGCCCCGCGCGACGGCTTTCCTCTCTCCTGACTTTGTGCGGATTGGTTGTTTCCACCCATGCCCAAGTCATCCCGACCCAGCTCGATCCCTTCGTCACGACAGCGACGCGGACGCCAGCGGCCCCCCGGACCATCGGTTCGGCGGTCGATGTTATCACGGCGGACGATCTCGCCCGCCGTCAGGTTAGCTCGCTGAACAGCGCGCTCGGCGGCGTTTCCGGCGCACCGCTTTTTGCCTCGGGCGCAGCCGGGTCGCTCACCTCGCTCTTTTTGCGCGGGGCGAATTCCAATCAAACCCTCTTCCTGGTCGATGGCCTCCGGCTCAACGACCCGAATACCGACTACGCTGTGTTCCTCGGTGGCGCGTGTGTGGGTGCGTGCGACAGTCTCGAAGTTGCGCATGGTCCGCAGAGCACGCTCTACGGCGGTGAAGCGGTGGGAGGAGTCGTTTCACTCCGGGCGCAAGCCGGCCGCGGAAAACCCACGGCCCGGATTTCTGCCGAGGGCGGAAGCTTTGGCACGATCCAAGGCGCCTTGGCGGCCCAGGGTGAGCAGGGAAAGTGGGCTTACAATGTCTCAGCGCAGGGCGGTCACACGGACAACGAGCGCGCCAACAATAATTTCGATAGTGCCAATACCACCTTGCGCCTCGATCACATGGTGAGCGACAAGACGACGGTCGGTGGCACCGTGCGCTGGTTTCACGGTGTCTACGGCGATCCCGGCGACCGCTACACCAACGATCCGGACAACATTACGCGCGAGGAAAACCTGCTCGCGACGGCCTTCGTGAACGTGAAGTTCAACCCGGACTGGACAGGCCGGCTCATGCTGGGCGCGCAGGATCGCCGGTTTGTGGCGGAGAGTCCCCGGGCCGGCCGTGCGACGACCTTCACGATCGTGAAAAACCGCCGTGGCGTGCTCGATGGACAGACCACGTATAGCGGCTTGGAACATCACCGGTTCACGACCGGGTTCACCGCCGAGGCGAATCACACCCGGAATACCGGATTCGGCGACATCAACAAAAAGCAGTCGTTGTTCGCGGTGTTCGTGCAGGACGAATTCTCGCCCGTGGAAAATGTTTTCCTGACGGGCGGGCTTCGCAGCGACGACTTCGACACGTTCGGGCGGGCCACCACGGGCCGCGTGACAGGGGCCTGGCTGACGGCCAAGCAGTCGCTTAAGCTCCGGGCCAGTTACGGCACCGCGTTCCGTTCGCCCAGCTTCCTTGATCTCTACGGCCGGAGCACGTCTTACGTTGGAAACCCCGCCCTGCACCCTGAGAAATCCCAGGGCTGGGATGCGGGAGTGGATTATTATCTGC
>CAMAPG010000094.1 GCA_945859965.1 Opitutus sp. GAS368
TCGTCTGTCATCACCACCAGGATATTGGGTTGTGTGGGCATGGGTGGATTACAGCCGGGAGAAAAGAAGGCGCGCACCGAAGCCAAGACGCGAAACCGGGGTCATGCCGGATACCATCCACGATTTCCGGCCCGCATCAAGAAAGAGCCGGCGGTCGCAGTGTCCTGATTTCTCCGGCTCTGATTCCAATGGCTCGTTCCTCATTCTCGTTGCGCACAGTGCGGTTCGAGAAATGGGTCTCGGCGGGCGGTTTCGACTTTCACTCATTAAGTGAAAGTCGGTGATCGGCCACGTGTGAACAAAAGAGCGATGAAACCGTGCCCCTACTGCTGGAAACGGAGCCAAGAGAGGTCAGGCAGGGGTTGAAGTGACTTTCACTTAATAGGTGAAAGTCGGGTTCGCCTTCGGGTGCTTTGTCCCTTGGCGGTGAGCCTTCCGGCTGCTGAAAAATCACGAGATGTTGCCGTGGTTTTTTCCCCACCGGTTTCCTACCAGATCACCCGTGCGCCGGAAGTGAACAAGCGGGGGGGGCCGGTATTGACCAAACCGTCGGCACTGCGGCCGGTCTCGATACGCGCGTCGCCGAGATTTTCCAGGCGGGCGAAGAGTTCCCAGTGCGGCGTCACGGTGTAGCTGAGCGTGAGGTCGCCGATCCAGGCGGGTGCGAGCCGGAGCACATTCTCATCGTCCTCAAACTGGGCGCCGACACAACGCACGCGCGGAGCCACGGTCCAGCCGAGGGCTGGTTGCCATCCCAGGCTCGCGCTGGCTCCCACTTGCGGCACTTGGGCGAGATGCAGGCCTTCCAGTTGCGGCGCGGCCGAGGCTTCGCGCACGGTGGTGTCGTTGAGGAGGACGGCGAGATGGAGGGAAAGCGTCGGAGCGGCCTGCCATTCGCCGGACAGTTCGAGCCCGCGGACTTCCACCCGTTCCATATTCAACCGCCGCCGGCCGAGGCCGCCCGCCGGGATCTGGCCGAAGTCGGAAAAAACGCCCGGGCCCCGCGCAACAGTGACGTTGCCGACGGCATCGTGGAGTGCGTTCCAAAATACGGTCGCGCCCAGTTTCACCGTGGTCCAAGCGGTTTCGACGCCGACTTCCGCGCTGGTGGTGGTTTCCGTGCGGAGCGAGGGATTGGCTTCCGTGATCACGTTGCCCACCCGGAACGGGCGGTAGAGTTCGTTGAGCGTGGGCCGCCGGAAAGCCTGTTGGGCGGCGAGGCGCCAGCGCAGATGTTCATTCGCTTTCCAGACCAGCCCGGCACTCGGGCTGAAGGCGGTGCCGCGGCGGGTGCCGATCTGGTCGTCGCGGGAAACGAGGCCCGTGGCCCGGTCGCTTTCGCGACGGTGGCCGTCGGTCTCGCGCCACTCGTCCGCCCGGAGACCGACCGAGCCAGTCCAGCCGGCGCGCAACGGACGCTCGTGCAGCCAGAACGCACCCCACAGCGTCTGGGTTCCGCCTGCGACGCGTTGCCGGGTGAAAGCGCCGTTGACGAATGAGAAATTCTCCCGGGTTTCGCCGCGCACGGTGCGCGCATCGAGGCCGACGCTTGTCCGCGCATCCTGGGCGTGCGTCCAATGCGCCGTGGCCGCGATCCCGCCGGCGGTGGAGGGCACGGCGAACTGGTCGCTCGCCGGGGTTTCCGCGGTGCGCGTGGCGTTCACGCTGCTGAAGGTGCTCGAGAAGCCCTGGTCCTGGGCGTAGGCGGACACCTGCCAGCTCAGGCGATCGGTGGCCTCGACCCGGAGCGTGGCGGCGCCGAAGAGTTCATCCGAGGCGTTGCGTTGATAGGGCGTGCCGTTGGCCCGTTCTTCTTCGAACGCGCGGGTGGAAAGTGTGAGCCGGGCATTCGTGCCCACCGGCTGATTCCAGTCCGCGCCCAACCAAGCGTGACGTCCGCCGGCGGGCTTGTCGATCGGGCCGCGCCGTTCCGCGGCGACGGTGCGAAACCCGTCGATGGCAAACCAGCGGCCGGAAATACGCAGATGCCCCGGACCGATTTGCTGACCGACCGCGGCCTCAACACTGCGCATGCCGAAATCGCCGGCCGAAGCGGAGACCCGGCCGCCGTTGGCCGTCATCGGATCGGTCAGCAGGTTCACGACCCCGCCGAGGGCCGCATTGCCCCAGGCGGTTGCGCCGCCGCCGGGCACGAATTCGACCCGGGCGAGGGATTCCCGCGGGAGTTTGCTCCACGAAATCCATCCGCCGAAGGGATCGTTCAACGGCAGGCCGTCGAGCAACACCAGCGACCGGCTGGCACCGCTCGGACCCACGCCGCGCAACGACACGCCCTGGGCGGTGGGATTGGCGGTGAGGCTGTCGCTGCGGCGAAACAGGCTGAAGCCCGGGTAACTCCGCAGCGCGCTGTCGAGCGTGGTCGCCGGTGTGGTCCGCAACTCATCCGCGGGCATCACGCCCACCGAGAATGGGATCCCGGCCGCCGCGGTCCCGGCTCGCATCGTGGTGACGACGACCGGTTGTAGGGTCTGCGTTTGTCCACGTGCGCCCGTCACGACCAAGACGGAAATAAAGGAAAGGAAAGCAGGCTGGAAATTCACCAGGAAAGATCTGTTCGTCTGCGCATTTCATCCATCGTTCCCGGAGGAAGGGGAAAAAGGAAAGGGTAAAGCCGATGATGCGCAGGAAAATGCGGACGGAAAAGGGCGGGTCAAAGACCCGCCCTGCTTTATTCTCCGTGATCTCCGTGCGCTCCGTGTTCAACCTTTCGGAGCGGGTGCTTACTGGGGACCGACGGAATACGGCGTCTCGGTTTGGACGGCCCACTGGTTGTCGAGGCGCCGGGAGAGATCCAGCGGATCGCCGACGCCGACCGTGCCACGCGCCACTTGATAGGCCCACACCTGGAAATAGGTGAGCGAGGCGGCGCCATAGATCGTCGAGAAGGCGCCGGCGACGGCGTGGCGTGGGTGGAGCAATCGTTGCGCGGCGGGCCGCCGGGCGGCTACACGGTGCAGGCGGCGATTGCCGCGGTGCATTCGTCCGCGGTGACGGCCGCGGAAACGGACTGGGCCCAAATCGCCGCGCTTTACGAGGTGCTGGCCCGGCTGCAACCCTCGCCGGTCATTGCACTCAACCGCGCGGTGGCGATCGCGATGGCCGAAGGCTGCGAAAAAGGCCTCGAGCTGATCGCGGACATTGAACTGCCGGGATATTATCTGCTGCCGGCCGCGCGCGCCGATTTGTTGCGCCGGCTCGGGCGGACCGCCGAGGCGGCCACGGCTTACGCGAAGCGCTGACGCTGGTGACCAATACGACTGAGCGCCGTTTTCTCGAGCGGCGCCTCACACAGATGGCGGGCGGCCGCTAAAGTCTGAGGGCCCGGTCGATCACCGGAATTCTTGGCCACAAAAGAACACAAGTTTCCGAGGCTCCGGCTCGACTCTCCCGCGCGCTTATAAGCGCAATGGAGACTTTTCCGTAGCCACGGAAACTGTGTGATCTTTCGTGGCCAAAACGGATTGGGTTCCAGAGCATGGGTTGAAGTCCCGCCGAAAAAGAAAGGTCGACGTGTCGATTCGGTGGATTTTCGTTCGACGTCTGGGTAGAGCGAGGTTTCAGGGCCGGACGATCACCGGACGGCCGCCCAGCTTTTCAATCCAAAGGAATCCCCATGAAATTCATGATTATCGTCAAAGCGGACAAGAACAGCGAAGCGGGCGTGATGCCGGACACGAAGCTCCTCGCCGCCATGACCAAGTATAACGAAGAGTTGGTGAAGGCCGGCGTGATGCTCTCCGGCGATGGACTGCACCCGAGCTCGAAAGGCGTGCGCATCCGCTTCTCCGGCAACCAGCGCACCGTGATCGACGGACCATTTGCCGAGACGAAGGAACTGATCGCGGGCTTCTGGATGTTCAACGTGAAGTCGAAGCAGGAGGCGATCGACTGGGTGAAGCGCTGCCCGAACCCCATGTTGGGTGATTCCGAAATCGAAATCCGCCAGGTGTTCGAAATCGAGGAGTTCGGTGACGCCGCCACTCCCGAGATCCGGGCGGCGGAACGGCGCATGACGGCGGAGATCGAGGCGCAGAAGAAAAAATAAGCGCTGGCCTCGGTCTTCGCTCCTTTGCTCCTTCGGGTTCACTCCGGAATCGCTGAACAGAAAGCAGCGAAGGAGCCAAGAGGGAGGCGCCGGTTTTTGGAGTTGGCGGAATGGTCTCAGGCGGCTGCAGCCGCTTCATGGGCGTCGGCCTTCGCCACGTCCTTCTTCACGAATACGTAGTACGAAAGGACCAGCACCAGGCCCGCGAGGATGTAGAGAAAGGATGACAGTCCGAAAATGGCGCTGAGCCCGAGATCCTTCTTGAAAACGCCCGTGAGAAAGACGCCCAGCCCGCCTGCGGCCGAGCCGGACAGATTCAGGATCCCGACCGCGGTGGACCGGTACTGGGTCGGCACGACATCGCAGACGATGGCGTGCTCGCCCGCCTGCCCGATCGCACGGATGATGGACGAAATGATGAGGCTGGCGGCAACCACGGCAAAGGTCGGGTTGCCCATCATGAGAAAAAGAAAGGGACCGCTTAACAGGTAGGAAAGCGCCTTGATCATGACCCGGTTGCGGGTGTCACGGCGGGCAAATTTATCCGAGAGCCATCCGCCCACTGAAATGCCCAGAAAGACCGGCGCCTTGTAAAGCATGACGCCGGTCAGGCCGGCGGCGGCGAGATTCATCCCGTAGTTCTCATTAAAAAACAACGGCAGCCAGGTGAGAAAAATCCACCCGGCCACCCCGGCGACCATCGAGGAGAACAGGGTGATGTGGAAGGACGGTAGGCGCAGGAGATAAGCCCAGGCCTTGCCGGCTTGGCCCGCGACCTTGACGACGGGTTTCGTTGCGGAGGTCACCTCCGGTTTTTTGTTGAGCACCAGCGGGCCAACGGCCGCCAGCAGCAGGCCGGCGCCGCCCAGCGCCCAAAAACCGAACCGCCAGCCGAAGTGTTCCGCGAGCAGCCCGGCCAGGCCGCCGCCGAGCATCACGCCGAGATTCAGGCCCATGATATGAAACCCCATCGCCTTGCCGCGGGTGGCCGGGCCATGGTACTCGCTCAAGAGGGCGGCGGCGGCGGGCAGGTAGAAACTTTCCACCACTCCGAGGGCGACCCGCATGAAAAACAGCGCGTGCACGCTCCAGGCGAGACCGGTGAAAACCGTCACCAAGCTCCAACCTGTGATGCTCCAGATCACGATCCGGCTGCGGGAAAAACGGTCCGCGACATTTCCGGCCAATGGGGAGCAGAGCGCATACGTCCACAAAAACAGCAGGCCCATGAGCCCGATCTGGACGTCGGTGGCGCCCAGTTCCGTCCGGATGGGAGGAACCACGGACGACAGGGCGGCCCGATCCGCGTAATTCAGGGCGGCCGCGAAGAACAGGAACAGGGCCACGCGCCAGGGGTGGGTGATCTGGCCGAGAATTTTTTTCAAGCGGAGGGGAGGGAGACCCGATGAGACGATCAGGCGGGCGGGGTGGGGGGTGGGGGTGGACGCGCTCCGCCGTGCGACATCGGTTCCGGCGGGAGGCGCCTTCAGCGAACGAAACGAAGTTTTCTTAGCAAGACCCCTTTCTCGGAATCCCCGCGTTATTTTCCAGCCCGCTTCCCTGCGGTCATTTCGGATGCAGTTCCCGCAGCGCTGCGGTGCGGTGCGGTTCTTGCGACGCCGGATTTTAAGACGCAGGCGGACCCACGGTGCGGCCGGGGATGAGCTTGGGAAGCAGGAGATAATTCTTCGCTGGCAAGCTGCCTTGCAGCGCGAGTTGCACGGTCAACCGTGAAAGGCGGTGGGCGAAGACGGGCCGGCGATAACCGTAGCGGGTGATTTCCGGCCGGAAACACGCCACCATTTCATTGTCGTCCCGGCTGATCAGGGAGAAATCCTGCGGCAGGGACAGCTTGCGGGAAAACAGGTAGGACGCTGCGCACACCGCAAAGCCCGGTTCGCAAACGACAATCCCCGTGGGCGGATGGCGCGAGGCAAGCATGCGATCGAGACTGAGGCAGATACTCTCGGGCGTGGCCTCGTGCGTGATGAGCTGGGCCTGGCAGGGAGTGTGTCCGGGCAGCGCGGCGCCTTCGAAGAATCCCTCTTCGCTGGCCCGCATTCCGCCGGTTTTCTGGGGCCAGCGGAGCAAGCCCACGTGCTGGTGCCCGCGGGCGCGGAGAAGGCCGACGGCGTGGCGGCAGACGGCATGGAGATCGAGGTCGAACGACGGCAGCCGGACACCCTCATGGCAGGATCCGACCACCAGCGTGGGCACCCCCCGGGCCTGAAACCAGCGCTGGACGGCGGCCGGCACCGAGAACAGCAGCCAGGCGCCGAACCGGTTTTCCTGCAGGAGATTTTCCAGGAATTTTTGCGGATGGACGCGTTGCAGGCGTTGGTCCGAAAAGAGCCGCACCTGGAAACCCACATCCTGGAGCCGCTCCCGGAGTTCGTTGAGGTAATAGGCGGACTGGGAGGAGAGGGATTGAACGGCCCGGAGTGAAAGCACGCCGATTTCCCGCGAGACGGGCGGCGCGGACGCGCGGACCTGGTGGATTTTTCTCGCACGGCCTCCCCCGGAGGAGACCAGCCGCTGGCGTTCCAGGGAGCGCAAGGCTTCCCGCAGGGTGGAACGGCTGACCTGCAGGCGCACGCAGAGCGTGCGTTCACCGGGCAGGTGGAGATTCCACTCGCCGGCGGAAATACCCTCCCGCAACGCCCGGACGGTTTCGCTGATGAGGGAGGAACGTTTGGGGAGTCTCATGGCGGTCAGACGGGCGCCGGAAACCGGGTGTAGCAAAATGATTTCGCGGCTTCCGGTGGCGTTTTTCTGGGAGGCAAGGCTGCGGAAAGTTGCCCGGTTGAATTGGATGTGGCAACTCCTGGTTGTTACATTTTTGGCGGGAAAACGCCAACTGGTATGGAGATTACACCACATAATCCCCTTTGTTGTTCCGCGCGGACCGGTTTGATTCCTCTCCGGCACTACCCCCATCCGCTGAGATTGATAAATGAAGTCTGCTGAAAGTAGTCCTGAAGTTTTGGAGGTACTAGCCACGCTGCAACGCGATGGTTATTGCCTGATGAAGGGATTGATTCCCTCTCACGAAATTGTCGCCGTGCGTGAATCGGTCGGCAACTCCGTGCGCAAGCACACCTCGCTGCCGATGCCTCAGGGCTACGTCACCGGCTTTCTGCGACACGACCAGAGTATCGCTCCTTATCTGGCGAATCCGCGCCTGCTCGCGGTGCTGGACCGCCTCTTCGGCGATTATCCGCGCATCTCGATGCTCACCGGCACGATCAACGGGCCCGGCATCAAGCGCGGCGACGTGCATGCCGACTGGCCGTTCAACCAGAACAGCAAGGCCCGCATCCGCGCGCCTTATCCGGACATCGTCATGAATCTCGTCACGATGTGGATGATGACGGATTACACGATCGAGAATGGCGGCACGATGGTGATCCCGGGCAGCCACAAGCGCGATTACGCTCCCCGCCACGGTACCGAGCACGATCCCAAGGCGAAATACGAAGGAGAGGTGCAGTTGCAGGGCAAGGCGGGCGATGTCGGGCTCTTCGACGCGCGCACCTGGCACGCCATCGCGCCCAATGTCACGCAGGAGGAACGCATCGGCGTGATCGTGCGTTACGCTCCCTGGTGGCTCAATTTGCAGACGCTTCGCCCCGGCACGCCGGATCACCGGCAGATCGTCGAGGCCAACAAGGGCCATGACTCGCGGGTCGAGCCCGTGCCGCGCTCCATCTACGACCGCCTGCCGGAAAGCGCGAAGCCGCTGGTGTTTCACATGATCGACGAAAGCTGCTGAGGCGGCTCCGTCGAAAAATGGCGCGGCGCCCAGAGGTTAATTTTACTCATTAAGTAAAATTCGGGTCGGGGCCAGCGAGTCCCGCGATGAGGGCGTCGCGGCTCCAGGTTACACCAGCGGGAAGAAATGCGCGGCGATCATCACGAGCACGAATCCGACCAGGCCCATCAGGGCCAGCATCAGGGAAAAGCTCCGCAGGGTTTCGATTTCCTTGAAGCCGGTCATTTTGCATACGACCCAGAAACCGGCGTCGTTCATCCACGGGATCGGCTTGGAGCCGCAGCCAATCGCGAGCGCGAGGTAAAGCGGATGGAAGCCGAGGGTGGTCGCGGACGCGAAGCCGCCGAGGATGCCGACGCTGGTGACCATCGCGACGGTCGCCGAGCCCTGGGCAATCCGCACGAGGGCGGTGACAAAAAACGCGAGCGGCAGCACCGCGATGCGATGGGCCTCGGCGAGCCCCTGGATGCGTTCGCCGACCCCGGTGTCCTGCAGCACGCTGCCGAAAACCCCGCCGCCGGCGATGACGAGGATGATCATGCCCGCGTCGGCCAGCGCCGCCTGCATTTCGCTGCGGACGGCGAGGCGGTCCTTTTGTTTCCAGAGCAACGTGACGAGCGCAATGGCGGCGGCGATGGTCACGGCGATCGTAGGATGCCCCAGTTCATTCATCCACCGCGCAAAAGACGTTCCCTTCATCGTGGCCTCGGAAATGGTCTGACCCGAAATGAGCACGACCGGCACGAAAATCGGCAGCAGCGCGAGCCAGAGCGGCGGCAGTTCGCCTTCGTTCCAGACGCGGGCCGGGGTGGTTGACTGGACCCCTTCGGTGGGCGGAACCGGGATGGGGTAGTGCCGGTTGAGCCACCAGGCATAGGCCATGCCGCTGGAGGCGGTGAAAAGGCCGAGCAGCAGCCCGCCGATCATCATCAGGCCCATGTCCACCTTGAGCGCTGCTGCGACGAACAGCGGGCCGGGGGTGGGCGGCACCAGCGAATGGGTCATGGTCGCCCCGGCGATGCTGCACATCACGAAGAGCAGGAAATTTTTTCCGGTCCGGAGCGACATCGCGCGCACGATGGGAATGAGCAGGAGAAAAACGGTCTCGAAAAAGATTGGGATGCCGAGGACGAACCCGCTGATGCCGAAGACCAGCGGCGCGCGGCTCTCCCCGAACAGACCCAGTGCGGACCGCACAATGCGCTCCGCGCCGCCGCTGGCCAGAAGCGAGGAGCCGATGATCGACGCCATGGCGATCAGCAGGCCGAGTTGCGTGCAGGCGTGGCCGAATTTCTGGCCGAGTTTTATCCCGAGCGAATCATGGGCCCGCGCGTCGGCGACCTGGGCGGTCGCGCCTTTGGCGACCAGGTGCCGCTGGATATTCTCGGCGGGCGTGAGCGCGGCCACGACGAGGCCCGCCACCATGAGGGCGATAAACGCGTTGAGTTTGAGCCAGACGATGCCGCTGAGGACGATGACGACGCCGATGGCGAGAAGGATGAAGGGATCCAAGGAAGTGGGGGCGCGGGGATGGGGAAATCGGACGGAAGGGGTAGCGCGGGATAATCTAAGAACGGCGGCGAGAAGCGTGTCGAGAGCGGGCTGCGGTATGAAACCCGGCGCACCTTCGCTCGACACGGGGACGGCCCGTCATACGGTAAAAGGATGAGTCTCCCCCCGGCTGATTTCATGACCGTCGCCCGCCTCGCGGCGCCCTCTGACAACGTCGCCATTGCGGTGCGCCAGCTCGAGGCCGGCACGCAGGTGCGGCATAAAAACACTGTCTGGACGCTGCAGCACACCGTGCTCGAAGGGCACCGGATCGCGGTCCGTCCGATCGCCGTCGGGGAAAAACTTGTGTCCTGGGGCCTTCCCTTCGGTATCGCCATCGCCCCCCTGGCGCCGGGCGATTATATCTGCAACCGCTCCATGCTCGAGGCGTTGAAAATCCGCGCGCTGGGGATCGCGCTGCCGACGCAGCCCAATTTTGAGGATGAGATCGTTCCCTTCCAACTCGACGAAAAGGCCTTTCGTCCGGGCGAGCCGGCCCCACCCGCGCCCACGCCGCGCACGTTCCAAGGCTACCGGCGCCCGGGCGGCCGTGGAGTGGGGACGCGCAATTTTGTGGTGATCCTGGGCACGACCTCGCGCACGGCGGGACTCGCGCGGCAGCTGGCGGCCCGCTTGCAGCCGCTCGCG
>CAMAPG010000095.1 GCA_945859965.1 Opitutus sp. GAS368
CGTTTGTTTTTCCAAGTCCTGCCGCCATCGTCGGATGTCATGGAAACGATGCGATTCAGGCCGTCGTCGCGTCCGCCTTCGACGTCAGTGGCAAAAAATTCCATCCAGACCATGAACAGGCGTCCGTCCTTCAATTCGACGATCGAGGCGGAATCGTTTCTCGGATACTGTTTGGTTCCCTCTGCCAAGACTAGGTATTCGGGCGCCGCCCAAGCCTGGAGCAGGGCGATGGCGGCAAACAGACCGCCAGCAAACAATTTTAGGAATCCGCGACGATAAGGGGTTTTCATAGGGGGTTAGCCGTCCAGGCCAAGGCACCCGGTAGAAAAGTCGAATCAAATCCGGATCGTTTTAGCCACGAAAGATCACAAGGAGCACATAGATCGATCCTCCGATCGAGGAAAGAGCATGCATTCTGGCTCGGATCATCCGGACAATAATCCTGTGGATCGGTCTATGTGCTCCTTGTGATCTTTCGTGGCCAAAACAATTCAGGGTTAGTTTAAAGGACGTATTTTTTAATCTGAAACTGGTAACTGCCGAAGTTGATTAAAACTCCATGACGCCTGCGCGCCGATTTCAGATATCCCAGCAGCTGTGCCGCATGCTCCTCAGCCAGGGTCTTGCAGGCTTTCAGCTCCACCAACAACTCTCCTTCGATCATCAGGTCAGCAATATAGCTGCCGAGCAACGTGCCATCTTCATCGAAAACAGAGATCGCGGCCTGTTGCTCGACCTGAACGCCGGCCTTATGAAGTCGATGCCCCAGTGCGTTTTCATAAACCTTCTCAAGATGTCCATGCGCATGGTACAGGTGAATGGCATAAGCGGTTTCCCTGACCAGGTCGCATAATTCATGGATCGTTCTCATTTTCCTGAGTAACGTCCTGGTGCAGCCTCATCTTTCAGGACATCGTAAAGACTTCGAATTTTTGGCCACGAAAGATCACAAGGAGCACATAGATCAAACCGTCGGATCGTCTCTATGTGTTCTTTGTGATCTTTCGTGGCTAAAAAAGTCCGGAGCTCCCAGTGCTTCCGCAAATCGTTCAATCCTTGCCGGCCGTCAGTTCTTCGTACGCGGTGGCTAGATTTGCGCCGAGGCGATGCGGGGGCTTCTGGTGGAATTGCGGGAAACCGGGCAGATTCTCCAGCTTCACGATCTCCTCCTTCTTCTTTCCCGCCGCGATCTCCCGTTCGACGTGGGCAAGCAGACCGGTGAGATAATCGCGAAAAACCGCGAGATCCCCGCGCTTGCCGGTCACGCCGAATTCCGGATTACCGTGGCCGTAGATGAAAATGGTGTCCGCGTCGAAAGCGTGGCTTTGCTGCTCCAGGATCTCGATCCAGTGGCGGATGCTCGCGCCGCCCGGGCGGTCGATCGCGGGATAAATGCGGTTGAACATCAGGTCTCCCATGTGGACGACGTTGGCCTTCTCGAAGTGGACGATGATGTCGCCCTTGGTATGGCCGGGACCGTGGTATTTGGCGCTGATCACTTCGTCGCCCAGTTCGCGCCGCCACGAGTCGGCGAAGGTCGCATCGGCATAGACTTGTCGGTCGAGCAGATGGTCGCGTTCGGCGCGGGCACGCTGCAACGCAGGCACATTGGCATGGGCGACAATGCTTTTGGCCGCGGGTTTGAACACGCCGTTGCCACCGGTGTGGTCGCCGTGATGGTGGGTGTTGATCACCACGTCGAGCGTCCGGCCCTGGCGACCCGGCAATCCGGCGAGGCACAGCGGGGCCGTGTCGGCAAACTGCGTATCCACCACCGCCAGGCCGTCCGACGACGCAAGCCAACCGATCGTGCCGCCGCGCATCGTGAAATAACCGACGTTGCGACGCAGCGCCTTGAACTCCGGTTTCGCCGCGGGAGTGGCGGGTGCGGGAGTCTGCGCCAGGAGGGACCGGTGAGCCAGCAGGCCGAGCGAAGCGGCCGAGGAACGAATGAGGAAGTCGCGACGATTCATAGGGGGAAACGGTTAACCAGACCAATAGTGCGAAAAGACCGGCCAGATCGGGGGTTGATACTGCCGGATGCAAACGATGCACGCTCCCGGTCGAAATTCAACTCAGCCGATCCAAGGCGGTTTAGCCACGAAAGATCACAAGGAGCACAAAGAAGAATCTCCGAAGTTAGTAATCTATGTGTTCTCTGTGATCTTTCGTGGCCAAAAAATCCGGTGATCCGGAAAAGATCCCGAGCTTAACTCGCCTGCCAGCGTCGTTTCTCCTAGCTCCTTTCCGCCCCACCCTGATTATCTTTCCCCATGACCGCTTACCCTTCGTCTCCTTCCCGTCATCGCCGGCTTTTCGCCGTCACCATGATCGCACTGGGTATCTACTTGAACGTGCCGTTTTCCATTTTTGGGGCGACGTTCTCCTACCCCGGAATTCTTCGGCAGCCCACGGCGGAAATCCTGGTGCGTTTTCACCAAGGCGGCGCATCCTTGATTCTCACGTGGTATGCGTCCGTCCTCGCCGCGCTGGGCTTGGTGCCGCTGGCCGTGCTGGCCTATCGCCAGGCCAAACCGGCGCAGCAAACGGTGGCCCTGCTCGCCGCCGTCGCCGGCGTGGCGGCCGGGCTGTTTCAAACCGTGGGACTGATCCGCTGGGTTTTCGTGGTGCCGTCGCTGGCGCAAACCTTCACCGACGTGAACTCCACTCCGGCCACGCGGGACGCCGTCGTCGTCGCTTTCCAGGCGTTGCACCAGTTTGCCGGGGTTGGGATCGGCGAGCATCTCGGCCAGCTCGCCACCGCCTCATGGGCCGCCCTGCTCTCGCTGGCCCTCGCGCGTGACCGCGCTATTTCCCGGCTTTGCGCGGGGCTGGGACTGCTCTCGGCGGGAATGATCTTTATTGGTCTGATCGAAGGCTTCACCACCGTGATGACTTTCGCGATCGGACCGCTCGGGGCGCTGACTCCGGTCGGCTACGTCGCGTTGACCGTGTGGATGATCTGGGTGGGAATCGCCGTGTGGAATAAACCAGTGGTGGACTGAGCGGTCGACCCTGAGGGCGGGTCAAAGACCCGCCCTACTTGTCAGTCGTTCAACGCTGCCAAAACCGCGGGAATATTCGCTTCGATATCCAGCCGGTTGCCCGCCGGCTGATCCGAGAGCGGCACGTCACCCATCGGTACAAGGGGCCGGTAATCCAGGTCGTTCACCGCTGCGAGTCGCCAAAAACAAGCGTTCACATACTCGCGGTTGAACAGCTCCACTACGCGGGTGCCAGCCCGGCAAAAAACCAGGTTCGCCAGACCCGCGCCGTGCGGAGCCACGATGACTTTCGCCTGACGAAATGCATTGATCTGCTCCCGCCACGGCATTTCCTCCAGCCGGAGCTTCACAAATCCACGGGACTCCAGTTCGGCCCACAGCGCCGATTCGTTCGTGATCCGCCGGCGGCGGGTGGCCTCGCGGGAAAGGTACAGACGCTCCCCGTAGACGGACGTGCCTGTGTGCAACGGCTGAACAAACGCGTTGAGCAACCGGGCTGCCCGTACCGTCGGCCGGCCGACAAATCCGACCAGGCTCGGCACGATCAGCTGTTCGCATTGCCGATGCGCCTGCCACTTGGGCTCGATCAGCCCGCCCTTCCATCCGTAAAGCGCCAGCGCCGTGCGGCTGAACTCATGCTTCGTGTGCGCGATCAACTGCGGGGCCTGGTCCACCGGATCAAGCGCCAGCAGGCGTGGCAACTCATCGAGCAGCCAGTGGCTGTAACCGGAGGCGAGGGTCGAGGCGATCACTGCAACCGTTCCCGACACCAGCTGCGGACGGCGGAGACTCTTGCGCGAAAGCAACCAATGGCCGGTGTCGGGCTGGCCGAAATCCAGCGAGACATCGCGCGCGATGCCCGCACCATCAGGTGAAAGCACGATGCCGCTGCCAGCGACCCGGCCGCCGGGAATCCGGGCCACCAAATCAGGCCCGCTGACAGCGGAACGAACGCGGCTAAAAAATTCCCGCACTTCCTCCGTGACGTGCGCCGGCAACGCATAGTCCGTCCGCGTTTCGTTGGCGGCGATTTCGACCGAGCCTCCCCAGCGCGACGCGATGTCGGCCAGCCGTTCGCAGCGCGAGGGCGGTGGCACGTGGTCGGTGGGCATGTGCTTTTAAGGCGCTTGCATCCCCGCTTCGCCAGCCTGATCCGTGTGGGCGGGGCTCCTCCTCGTCCTGCTTGAATTGGCTGGCGCAGAAATGGGCGAACGCTCAACGCCCAACACTCAACGTCCAACGCTCAAGTAAGGAAAGTAAAGGACCAAGGCAGCCGACTTTCCTTGGGCATTGGGAGTTGAGCGTTGAATGTTGGGCGTTGGATTGCAGACCAGGCAGCGGGTCGTGCTGAACCTTTGCGGGCCAAAGATGACGAACTCTGCGTTTACGCAGAAGGAAAAGTCGCCAACAACCGAAACTGAACTGATCATGGGATCGTCTTCGCTCCCACCTGTCATGGATACACCCAAAGAAAAGAGCCGCCTCCCCTTTGTTGCCGCGCTGATTGAAACGTTCGGATTCAGCCCCGGCCTGGCTTCGATTGTCGCCCTTGGTTTCATGGCCATCGGCCTTCTCGCGGCCTACTGGATTGTCCGCTCGGCCCCGCCGAGCCGGCTGGTGCTCACCAGCGGGCCCGAGGGCAGTTCCTTCCAGCGCTGGGCCGATGCCTATAAAAAAGCCCTGGCGGCGCATGACATCACGCTTGAGGTGCGGCCTTCGGGGGGCTCGTTGGACAATCTCCAGCGGCTGCAATCCCCGGACAGCGCCATCGACATCGGTTTCGTGCCCGGAGGCCTGAAGACCGAGGGCGATCTGAAGCACCTCGTTTCCCTCGGCAGCATCGCCTACCAGCCGCTGTGGGTTTTCTACCGCAGCCCGACGCCCATCAGCCGTCTTTCGGAGCTGGCCGGCAAGCGGATCGCCATCGGCGCCGTGGGCAGCGGAACCCACGCCCTCGCGCGCACGCTGCTCCAGGCCAACGGCATCACGGGCGCACCATCGACTTTTGTTGATCTCGATTCAAGTGCCGCCGCCACCGGCCTGCTCGAAGGAAAACTCGACGCTGTTTTCCTCATGGGCGACTCCGCTTCCATCCAGACGCTGCGCAGTCTTGTCCGCTCGCCCGATGTTCAGTTGTTCAATTTTACCCAGGCCGACGCTTACATCCGCCGCTACTCCTATTTGAGCAGAATGAACCTCCCGGCCGGCTCGATCGATCTTGGAAAAAACCTGCCGGCCCAAAATGTCGTGCTGATCGGGCCAACCGTGGAACTCGTGGCCCGCGAAGGACTGAACTCCGCCTTGTCCGACCTCCTCCTTGAAGTCGCAAAAGAGGTGCACGGGAATTCCAGCCTGATGCAGAAACGCGGCGAGTTTCCCGCGCCCCTGGAACATGAGATTCCGCTCAGCGAGGACGCCGTCCGTTACTACAAATCGGGCAAGACTTTCTTCTATCGCACGATTCACAATTTCTGGCTCGCGAGCCTCCTCAACCGCATCCTCGTGGCCGTCGTGCCGCTGGGCCTCGTGCTGATTCCGGCCATCCGGCTGCTGCCCATCGGCTACCGCTTCCGGATTCAACTGCGCTTTTTCCGCTGCTACCGGCCGCTCCTCCGACTCGAACGCGACTCCTTCGGGCCGCTCACGCGCGAGCGCATCCAGGAACTGCTGAAGCGGCTCGACGAAATTGAGACGTCCGTCGATCACCTGAAAGTCCCCGCCTCATTCGCCAGCCAGTTTTACGAACTCCGTACCCACCTTGCCTTCGTCCGCCAGCGCCTAACGACCGCGACTCTGGTCTAAGCGTTCGTTCAGGCCTCTACCCGCCGATGAAATCCAAATCCAAAAAGCCAAAGAATGGCGCGCACAAGGAATACTATCGCGACGGTGAACTCGCCAGTGCAGGACGCTACGCCAAGGGCAAGCGCGAAGGGGCCTGGAAATTTTACCTGAAGAATGGACAGCTCCGGGCGAACGGTCGCTTCGAGGCGGACAAGCTGACCGGCCCGTGGAAATGGTATCGCGCGAACGGCCGGCTCATGCAGACCGGATCCTTCACCAAGCATAAGCTCGACGGCGAGTGGAAGCGTTACCGCATAACCGGGGAGCTTTACGACATCCGGCATTTTTCCGCCGGCAAAAAATGCGGCCTCTCGATCGTGTTCGATGCCCGCGGCAATGTCCTCCGCACCCAGCACCACCGCGCCCCCAAGCGGGCGGGGGCGAAACGCTGAAGCCGTGGCACGGCTTTGGTTTTCGAGCGCAAGCCCAGCGCGGATTTTAGCTCGTTTTGCGGCGGGTTTCGCGAAAACATCCGGCGTCCGTTGCCCTATCCCTGAAGTCGCCGGACGCTGCGAACCGCCACCCAGCTGCTTCGCGGCTCACCGTTCGAACCGCTGATTTTCCACATCCCCCCATGAAAAAAGCCATCGAAACCAAAAACGCGCCGGCTCCCTCGGCCACGTATTCCCAAGCCATCGTCCAGAACGGATTCATTTTCGTCGCCGGACAAGGGCCGATCGATCCCAAGACCGGCCAGTACATGAAATCCGAGATCAAGGCGGAAACCCGCCTGGTCTTCCAAAACCTCAAGGCCATCCTCGAGGCCGCCGGTTCGTCCTTGGAGAAGGTCGTCAAAATGAACGTGTACTTGCGGGATATCGGCGACTTCGCGGCCATGAACGAAGTCTACACCACCCAGTTCACGGCCCCTTATCCGGCGCGCACCACGATCCAGGCCGGCGCACTCCCCCGCGGGATGGCGGTCGAGATCGAGTGCATCGCCCACCAGTAAATTCCCGCGGGCGCGACGGCTGACTGTTAGGGGCTGTTTCGGAAATGCCGGTTGCTTAAGATTCTCGTTGCGAAACGCGTGAGCGTTTCGGCTTCGGACGAAAGCCTCACGGCTTTCGCTACTCGGAGAGACAAATTCCCAAACAGCCCCTAGTTCAGGAGGTTCGAATTTAACCAACGAAAATGACCCGGGCCATCCTGAAGACGCCCGGACCATTGAATGTTCGACGGCTTAAACCGTCAAAAGCGACCTTAGCGGCCGGCTTTTTTGGTGCGCTTGTCGGCTTTTTTTTGCGCAGGCGTCTTGAGCGCCGTCTTCTTGGTCTGCTTCTTGGAGTTTTGTGATTTGGCCATGATGGTTATGTCTGTGGTTATTGTGCTAAAAAGTTGACGGAGCTTACTTCTTTTTGTTCGCAGCGGCCTTCGCCTTGGTCGCCTGCTGTGACGTGATGAGCGCCTGCTTCTTGCTATTCGAGTCGTTGGCTCTCGACTGTTTCTGCGACGCTTGTTTCTGGACCGACTTTGGAGATCTATCGCCCATGGTAGGGTTCCTTTCGTTGAGTTACCTCACCTTCGGAATATTCGTTTCCCCGACGGCGTCGTTCTTTATCCTCGATGAATCAAGGTATTAGCAAGCTCCGTGCGGTTGAATTTAATCGTCGGGCGCAAATCACAAAAACCATTTTCGATTCCTCCGGCAATTCAGCGCGGTTTTTACCAAGGAAATCGATCGCCGAACGTGAGCCAACAGACCGTTTCCTCAGTGGGTTTCCCCAAACAGTCCCGCGTCAACTGCGACTCCGCCAGGCTCTCCAGCCACGACAAACCAGCGCGAAGCCGAACCAGACCAGCAGGATGCTCGTGGGATAAGCCAGCACCTGTGGATAGAAGCCAAAGATTATCGCGGCCACGAGCAACACCAGTCCAGCGATGACCATGAGGCGGGATTCCGGAGATTCGATGCGCCGGCGATTTGCCATGGCTGCACCAATCGCGTTGCTGATACGCACGGCCCCGGTCGCAGCTCGACTCGCGCTCCCGCTGGACTGCCGCGGGTGACGGCGCGGTGACGGCCGCCCGGGCGCGCGCACCTTGGATTTCTCGTTCAAGATGATCTCGGTCGCGCGACTTAGATCCTCCAGATACATGGCTTCCATTTCGCGGGCAAAGCGCTCGTCCTCGATCACCGCGTCCAGCTCGCAATTCCCGAACCAGCTCGCGAGGTTGAGATTCGTCGATCCCACCCGGGCCCAGCGCCCGTCCACCACCGCCGTTTTCGCGTGGAGCATGAGGCCATTCCACTCATAGATCCTTACACCCGCCTCCAGCAGGGGACGGTAACCGGAACGCGAGAGTGAGCTCACCACGGGGACGTCGCTCGTACCAGGCAGCAGCAGCCGCACGTCGACGCCGTCGCGGGCCGCCGTGATCAGGGCCTGCATATACACCGTCGATCCCACGTAATAGGCATCGGTCAACCACACGCGCCGGCGGGCGAACGCCACCACAAGCTGATCCAGCCGGAACGTGCCCCCAATGGAGGGCTCGCTGGCCACAATGCGCATCCCGACTCCATCCAGTCCGGCGGACTCCGGTTCGGTTCTTGGCTCCATCTCCGGGAGCGGATCACCTTGCAGCGCCCAGACCCGGGCGAACGCCCGTTCAATGTCAGTTACGGCCGGACCGCGCACCTCCACTCCGGTGTCGCGCCACGGCTCGATTCCTTTCGCCGGATTTCCAGCCCACATCTGGCCCACACACAAGCCGGTGACAAATCCCACCGTACCGTCGACCACGATCATTTTGCGGTGATCGCGCGAAAGCCATCCGAGCGGCGAATCGAAACGCGGGGGATTGTAGCAGCGCACCTCAACCCCACCGTCGCGCAACCGGTTCCAGTAGCCGCGGCCCGCTGCTCCCAGCCCGCCGAGCCAGTCGTAGAGGACCCGCACGCGCACGCCGTCGCGGACCTTGGCGAGCAACGCATCGGCGAACATCCGCCCCACCAGGTCGTCATGCACAATGTAGTTCTCGAAGTGGACGTAATGGCGCGCCGCAGCGATGGCCGCGAGCCACGCCGGGTAATTTTCAGCGGCGTCGCGCAGGAGCCGCACGCGATTGCCCTCGACCAGCGGCGCGCCCGCGGCCCGCGAAAAGGCCTGGTCGGCGAGGGCCTGCGCATGCAAAACGGGGTCGGCCGAGCGCCATCGCGAATGAAGACGCGTCTTTTCCGGATCGCCCATCGAGGAATCACTCCGTCCCGCTTGATCGGTTCTTCGCGGCCGGTGTTTCACAGGCTGACCCACCCTCCAAGGGCCAAGGGATTCGATGAAGGATTATTCACGCCAGATCTTTCCCACCAGGCGGAGGCCAAGCGCCACGCTGAGCGCACAGCCGAGGACACCGGCAAGCGGGTATCCTCCCACGATCGGTGGCACCCGGTTGCTCCACAGGATCGCCGAGCCGAGAAACAGTGCGCTGGTGATAAGTCCCATCGCGAGCCGGTTCACAAAGGGTTCCAGCCGGCGGTGCTCCAAATGGATGTCAAAACGGCCATTTTGAATCTTTTCGAACAATTCGCCGATCCCGCGCGGGAGCGTCTCGCCGAGGTGGCTCCATTCGCCCAGTACGCGCTGCCATTTCCGGAATTGCGCGCGCGGCGAAAGGCGTCGCAGGAGAATCTTGCGGTGGTACGACTTGATCAGCTCAAGCACATTCACCGAGGGGCTGAGCAGCCGCGCGGTGCCCTCGAGCATCGCGAAGGTCTTGACGAGGCTGGCCACTCCGCTTGGCAGGATCAGCTGATAGCGTGAAAGGATGCTGACCATTTCGTTGAGCGCACCACCCAGCTGCAGGCGGTCGATGGGCTGGTTTCCGTAAAACGCCACGTAGTCACTCACATCCGCTGTAAAGGCTGCCTGGTCAAAATCCGCCGGGGCCGCGCAGAGGCGCATGAGCAGGCGGGCGAGTTGCGCACCATCCTGATGCGCGGTGGCGACCAAACCATCCTCGATGATTTCGCGCAACGCCTCGTCCACGCGGCCGACCATCCCGCAATCCAGAATGGCTATAACCCCGCCGGGGAGCACGAGCAGGTTGCCGGGATGGGGGTCGGCGTGAAAGAACCCGTCGCGAAACACCATCTCCATCCAGATGGTTGCGCCGCGGCGCGCGAGCTCATCCCGGCTGACGCCGGACTGGTCGAGGCGGTCACTTTCATCC
>CAMAPG010000096.1 GCA_945859965.1 Opitutus sp. GAS368
CAAATCCTGAGTCCCGTTGAGGTTTGGCTGCCCAACAGCGAAAACACGCGGCTGCTCTGGTCGCCTCTTTTCGCCCTGTACCGTTACGATCAGCGGGATCCCCATCACACGCGGACCAGTTTGCTGTTCGATTTCATCACGTGGCGCCGCGAACCAACCCGCCATGAATTTCATTTGGGTCCTATTTTCAGCACCGAAACCACCCCGAAAACGGGCCGCATTGCGTTTGCGGGGGGGCTGCTGGGCGTCAAGCGCTCTTCTAATGGCGGCTGGCACCCCTTCTGGTTCGATTTCTCTCCAATCCGGGATAAAACGTCCTCTGACCGATGATCTTCCGCTGACATGAAACAACTCACTAATATCTGCGCCGGAATCGGGAGTGCTGTGCTGCTGCTTGGGAAGTCCATCGGGCATGCCCCGACGTTGCTGCGCCAGTGGCCCCGGTTCATCGAACAATGCTATCTGATCGGCTATACGACGCTGCCGATCGTCGCTATTTTGAGTTTCTTCATCGGCAGCGTGCTGGCGCTGCAAGCCGGTTACAGCATGCAGAGTTTCGGCGCGAAGGAGTTCATCGGTTCACTCGTGGGCCTCTCAATGGCCCGGGAACTTGGTCCGGTCATGGTCGCCATTCTTGTCGCTGGCCGCGTCGGTTCCGCCATCACGGCCGAACTCGCCAGCATGAAGGTCTATCAGGAGATCGACGCGCTTGAGACGATGAATATTCCTCCGTCGCGGATCCTAGTCCTGCCCCGTCTTGCCGCGGTGCTGGTCATGATGCCCGTGTTGACGATCATTGGCGATCTCGTCGGCTGGTTAGGCGGCGCCATTGTCTCGAAATATACCCCGTTCATCGCGCTCGAACCGGAGAAGTATTTCGAAACACTCCGCCGTTTCATGAAATTCAAGGACGTCCTGAACGGTCTCGAAAAAGCTGAGGTTTTCGGGTTTTTCGTGGTTCTCGTCTGCTGCAGCATCGGACTCGAAACCCGCGGAGGTCCGCGGGAAATCGGCGCTTCCGTCACTCGCGCGGTCGTAGTTTCCCTCATCCTCATTCTGGTGCTCGATTATTTCGTCACCAAAATCCTCATCTGACATGACTTCCGACAGCTCCACCCGCTCACCCTTCTCCGAAGCCCAGACTCCCGCGGTCAGCGTGAACATCGAGGGCCTGTCGAAAAATTTCGGGGACTTGGTCGTGCTCCGTGACATCACCCTAAAAGTGGAGTCAGGTGAAATCTTCGTGCTGATGGGTCCCAGCGGCTCAGGCAAAAGCGTGTTGCTCAAACATATTGTCGGACTCGAGCAACCCACTGCCGGCCGCGTCCTGGTCGACAACCGGGATGCGACCGATCCCGCCACCCGCGAGCAGGTCCGGATGGCACTGGTATTTCAGGCCGGTGCGCTCTTCAACTCACTCTCAGTCTACGACAACCTGGCGCTCTATCCCCGGGAAAATCGCCTCGCGAGTGAGGACGGAATCCAGGAGAAAGTGATGCGCGCGCTGCAGATTCTTTCCCTCGAAGGAAAGGCCCAGAAATTTCCCTCCGAACTTTCCGGTGGAATGAAGAAACGCGTCGCGATCGCCCGGGCCCTCGTCATGGAACCCCAGCTCATGATGTACGACGAGCCCACCAGTGAGCTCGATCCGATCATGAGTGCAACGATCAGCGAGATTATCGCCACGCTGAAGGACGAATATCATGTGACCACCATCGTGGTTTCCCACGACCGCGATCTCGCCCTCAACATTGCCGATCGTGTCGGGATTCTGATGGGCGGAAAACTCGCCGCCATTGCGCCCCCAGCCGAATTGCGCGCCTCCACGGATCCGCGCATCCAGGATTTTCTCAACCCGCGGATCGACCTGAAAAATCCGCGCTTCAAACATCTCGAAACGTAAGTTCCCAATCCGCTCCCGCCATGCAAAACAATCCACAACAAACCGCCCGCGTCGGTCTTTTCTTCCTCTTGGGTGTCGCCCTCATTTGGGTTGCCTTCGAAACCCTCAGCGACGGGAAGGTTTTCAAGGACAAAGGTTACACCATCATCGCCGGTTTCGACAATGTGCGCGAGCTCAAGCTCGGCGATGAAGTGCGCATGGCCGGCGTCAAGGTCGGCTCCGTCGAGGAAACGCGCCTCACCGGCCGGCGCGCCGAGGCCGTCCTGCGGATCGCGCCCGGGGTCATCATCCCCAACGACGCCAACGCCACCATTCTTTCCGCCGGCCTGCTGGGCACCAATTACATCGGAGTAGATCTCGGGACTCCCGGGGCACCCCCGCTCCTGGCCGGCGCGGAAATCAAGACCAAGATAACCGCCGACATTAATACTATCATGGCCCAGCTCGGCGACCTCGGCACCAAGCTGGACAATGCGCTTGGCTCCATTGGGGACGCCATGAAGGGCAAGGACGGAAAACCCGGACTGTTCCAGCGACTCGACACCCTGCTCGCGGACAACGGCGGGAACATCACCGAGACCATGAAAAACCTCAAAGAAGTCTCCGGCAAATTGAACAGCGGCGAAGGCACGTTGGGCAAACTCATCAATGATCCGAAACTCCACGATGAACTGCTTGCCGCCGTCACGGACATCAAAAGTGCAGCCAACAATGCGAAAGGGTTCATGACCGATGCCCAGGCCATCGTTGACCAGGTGAAAAGCGGTCAGGGCACCCTCGGCACGCTCATCTATAACGACGAGGCCGGACAAAATATCAAAGTGGTCACGAAGAACCTCCGCGACATCTCGGATAAACTGGCCAAGGGCGAGGGCACGCTGGGCAAGCTCATCAATGATGACGTCCTTTATCGCGACGCCCAGGGCACGCTCAAGAAAGTAGACCGCATGGTCGAGGGCCTCGCCGACCAGGGGCCCATCTCCGCGGTGGGTGTGGTGGCGAACTCGCTGTTCTAATCACACCCGAGCCTGAACAAGGCTCCGGTGCCGCATAACCTGGTCCGGAGGTTTAAACCTTCGGACCGCCTTGGGCGATATTGCGCGCGCGCAGGCGGAGTCCGTTCAAACGGATAAAACCGGTGGCATCGGTCTGGTTGTACCAGCTCTTCACGCCTTCCATCGAAGCGATCTTCATGTCATAGAGCGAATACTTCGACTTGCGACCGCAGGTGATGACGTTGCCCTTGTAAAGTTTCAGGCGGACGGTGCCCGTGACGTATTTCTGGCTTTCATCGACGAGCGCCTGCAGGGCTTCGCGCTCGGGGGCGAACCAGAACCCGTAGTACACCAATTCGGCATACTTCGGGATCAGCGAATCGCGCAGGTGCATGACCTCGCGGTCCATGGTGAGGGATTCGATCTGCCGATGCCCGTGCATGAGGATGGTGCCGCCAGGCGTCTCATACACCCCGCGCGACTTCATACCGACGAAACGGTTCTCCACGAGATCTACCCGGCCGATGCCGTGTTTGCCGCCCAGCTTGTTCAACGCCTGCAACACGCCCGCCGGGGACAGTTTCCGGCCATTCACCGCCACACAGTTCCCCCTCACGAAATCGAGTTCGACGTATTCGGATTTGTTCGGTGCATCCTCGGGTGAAACGGAAAGCTTGAACATTCCTTTGTTTTCCTTGGTGGTCGGATCGAACCACGGGTCTTCGAGAATGCCGGCCTCATACGAGATATGCAGGAGATTCCGATCCATCGAATAGGGCTTCTTGATCGAGGCCTCGACGGGAATCTTGTGCTCCTGACAGTAGGCGATCATTTCCGCGCGGCCAGGAAAAGTCTGGCGGAAATTTTCTAATTTCCAAGGGGCCAGGATCTGCAGTTTCGGCGCCAATGCCATGTAGGTAAGCTCAAAACGGCACTGGTCGTTGCCCTTGCCGGTGGCTCCGTGGGCCACGGTGTCGGCGCCTTCTTTCTTCGCGATCTCGATTTGCGCCTTGGCGATCAGCGGACGCGCAATCGAGGTGCCGAGATAGTACTGCCCCTCGTAAATCGCATTGGCCCGAATCATCGGGTAGATGAAATCGCTCGCGAATTCCTCCACGAGATCGAGCGTGTAATGCTTCGAGGCGCCGGTCCGCCGGGCCTTTTGCGCGAGACCTTTCAGCTCCTCCTGCTGGCCGATGTCGGCGGCGAAAGTGACGATCTCCGCGTCGTAAGTTTCGCGGAGCCACTTGACAATGACGGACGTGTCGAGGCCGCCCGAGTATGCGAGAACGATTTTCATACGTGAAAAGATGATTGGTTAACTCCCTTGGGGAGCAATTGAATTTCCCTAGGCTGTCCCTGCGGCCACGTTACTTGCGCGCCGACTTCGCGAGGACAGTCATGATCGCCTTCTGCATATGCAGGCGATTCTCGGCTTCGTCAAAAATCACCGAGCGGGGATTATCGAGCACGGCCTGCTCGACTTCCTCACCCGGATGCGCCGGCAGACAGTGCATGAATAAGGCATCGGGCTTGGCTGCGGCAAAGAGCTTCGCGGTCACCGCATACGGCGACATGAGGGCAATCCGTTTTTTCGATTCCTCCTCCTGGCCCATGCTCGTCCACACATCGGTGTAAACCAGATCGGCCCCGGCAACCGCTTCATAGGGATCGTGCGTGAAGTGATAATCGACCGCGCGGCCTTCCGCCTTGAGTGCAGCCTGGATTTCCGGGCCCGGCTCGAAGCCTTTCGGGCCGGCCAGCGAGATCTTCATCCCGAACAGGCTCGCTCCAAGGATCCAGGAATTGGCCATGTTGAAGGCCGTGTCCCCCAGATAGGCGATTTTGCGACCCTTGAGCGAAGCCACGAGATCACCGTTGGGTCCGGCCCAGCGTTCGGCCGCCGTGAAGGCGTCGGTATAGATCTGACAGGGATGCAGGAAATCCGTCAGGGCGTTGATCACCGGCACGGTGCCGGCCGCCGCCAGCCGTTGCACGTCAGCGTGATCGTAGGTCCGCACAATCAGCCCATGCACAAACCGCGACAGGACCTTCGCGGAATCCTCGATGGATTCGCCGCGTCCCAGTTGAATATCGTTTTTGTTGAGGAAGAGCGGATTGCCGCCGAGCTCATGGATCCCCACCTCGAAGGAAACGCGGGTCCGGGTGCTGGATTTGGAAAAAATCATCGCCCAAGTCTGGGCCTTCAGCACCGCTGAAAGCTCCCGCCCGCGCTGCTGCTTGTAGGTGCGGGCCAAGGCAAACACCTCGCCCAATTCGTGGGCCTGGAAGTCCGTTTCTTTGAGGAAGTGCTTCATGGAAAAGGAAGACGATTAGACCGCCGGCAGGCCGCGCACGAGTGAAAAATCGTCGTCCGTCAGCCTGGGAATCAACCGCGGGATGCGAGCACTTTCCGGAAGATTTCGACGGATTGGGCGAGCTCCTGCCTGGTGGCGTTGAGCGGAGGCAGAAACCGCAGGACGTTCCCGCCAGCCGGGGCTACCAGCAATCCAGCCTCCCGGAGCGCGGTCACATCGGCTGCGGTATCCTCAGCCATCTGGACACCGACGAGGAAGCCCCGGCCGCGGACGCCCAGGACCCGTGTCGGAAAATCCTTCGCCAATGTGGCCAAGGCGATAAGCCACGGTCCGCTGGCATTCGTGACGTGGGCGAGCAACTGCTCCCGCTCCATCACGTCGAGGACCGCCAGGGCCGCCGCGCACGCCAGCGGGGTGCCACCGAAGGTCGTCCCATGGGAACCCGGTTGGAAAAGATCGGCCGCGCGTTCCCCCACCCACATCGATCCAATGGGAAAGCCCCCGCCCAGGCCCTTGGCCATGGCAATGGCATCCGGCCGCACGCCGGCGTGTTCGAACGCGTAAAATTTTCCCGTCCGGCCAATCCCGCATTGCACTTCATCGAGCAGGAAGAGCAGGTTGTGCTCGTCGCACAACCGGCGCAGTCCGGTCAGAAATTCCGTCGTGCATGGATTGATCCCACTCTCGCCCTGGATCGTTTCCACGAAAATCGCGGCGGTCTGGTCGTCCACCAGGTCGGCAAAACTCTGCAGGTTGTTGAGCTCGCCAAAGGCGAAACCAGGCACCAGCGGGCGGAAGCCTTTCTGGATTTTTTCCTGCGGCGTGGCGCTCATGCCACCAAACATCCGTCCGTGAAACGCCTTTTGGGCGCAGATGATCTTGTAGCATTTGCCTTCCTCGCCACCTGCTTTGCACACGCCGTGCAACCGCGCGAGCTTGATCAGCGCTTCGTCCGCCTCGGCCCCGCTGTTGCAGAAAAAGACCCGGCCGGGCCCGGCGTGACCGACCAGCCGCCGCGCCAGCTCCGCCTGGTTGGGATTGCGAAAGAGATTGCTGGTATGAATCAGTTCGCCGGCCTGCCGTTGCACGGCGGCCACCCAGTGCGGGTGGCAATGGCCCAGCGCGCTCACCGCGATGCCGGAGGTGAAGTCGAGGTAGGCCTTGCCCTGGTCATCCCACACCTGCGTGCCCCGGCCGCGGACGAGCGTAAGCGGAGCCCGGGCGTAATTCTTCAACACGTACGCGTCGTAGAGATCCGCGGTGCTGGTGCGAATGATCGAGGGAACAGTCATGGGATTTTGGAATTTTGAATTTCGATCGCCGCAGCGGAAACACCGCCAATCGAAACTCGGAATCCTAAAATCGAAAAGGAATTCAACCGTGAACGATTTCCGTCCCGATACCCTGGTCGGTGAAAATTTCCAGGAGCAGCGAGTGAGCCAGGCGGCCGTCGATGAAATGGACGCGCTGCACGCCGTCTTCGAGCGCGCGAACGGCACTGGCGACTTTGGGCCGCATGCCCTTGTCGATGACACCTTTCTTTTTGAGTTCCTCAACCTGGCTGATTTTCAGGGTTGAAATCAACGAGGCCGGATCAGTCGGCACCGACAAAAGTCCCGGCACATCGCTCATGTAAACCAGCCGCCGGGCCCGCAAGGCACTCGCCACGCGGCCCGCGACAAGATCGGCATTCACATTGTAAGGTTTGCCATCATAACCTTCGGCCACCGGGGAAATGACCGGCACGAAACCATCGGCGATCTCTTTCTTGATCAGCTTCACCTTCACCTCGGTGACTTCGCCGACAAATCCAAGATCGACCTTGTTGCCATCGTCGTCCGCTTCGAGCTTCTGGCAGACCAGCACACTGTCACCCGGCAGGCCCTTGGGCTTGGCGTTCGCGGCGCTGATCGCGGCACAGACGTCCTTGTTCACGATTTCATCGAGGGTCTTTTTGACAATGGCGATCGTCGCCTCGTCAGTCACGCGCAGGCCGTTGATGAATTTGGCCGCAAGGCCGGATTCTTCCATCGCCTTGGTGATGGCTTTCCCGCCGCCGTGGACCACGACCACGTTGATTCCAACCGCGGCGAAGAAAGCGATGTCACAAGCCACGCGCGACCGGATGACGGGATCGGGATCGTCCATGAAGCTGCCGCCGTATTTCACGACGAAGGTCGATCCACGGAAATCCTGGATGTAGGGCAAGGCCTCAAGGAGGACCTTGGCTTTGGCGGTGACGTCAGCGACGTTCATTTCGCGTCAAAGCATGCGGCCGAAAGCCGCGAAAAAGAGACACTGGCTGGAAGTGGCGCTCACGTTTGGCAATGAAGTAAGGGAATGCTTATCGCACGCACGGCCCGCATTTCCATAAAAATTTCGCATGGAATGAAAATAGTTCTCCGTCGGTTTCGGCCGCCCTTGGGCCCAATCGGGTAAAAATCGGCTTCACTCCGCGGCAGTCCGCACCCACTTCTGTGCTGTGCCCAGCACACAACTCAGCTTTTCCAATCGGGAGGCGCATCGCGCCTGGCTCGCCACCCAGGGCGCACTGCCCGCGGGTTTTCGGGTCGGCACCGCCCGGTTCGATTTCATTCCCCGTGAGGCGCCGAAGCCCGCGAAGATGAACCTCACGTTGATTGCGCTCGAGGAGCCGACGGCGGATTTCGCGGCCGTGTTCACGCGCAACGCCTTTCCCGGCGCCCCCGTGCTCATCGGCCGCCATCGCCTGAACGAGGCCAGGCTCGGGGCCGTGATCGTGAACAACAAGGTTTCCAACGTCTGCGCTCCAGGCGGAGTGGAGGCATCGGAGCGGATCGCCGCCGAGACTGCCCGCCTACTCGGTTTTTTCCCCAATCAGGTGCTGCCGAGTTCCACCGGGGTCATCGGTTGGGGCTTGCCGGTCGAGGCCATGCTCCAGGCTTTGCCCCAGGCAGTCGGGGCTCTGGCCGGCGGTTCGATCCTGCCGGCCGCGGAAGGAATCGTGACCACCGATCTTTATCCCAAGGTCCGGCGCGCCGCCGTCGGCCGCGGCAGCATTGTCGGCATCGCCAAGGGTGCGGGGATGATCGAACCCAACCTCGCCACGATGCTGGTGTATCTTTTTACCGATGTGACGATCCCGCGCGCGGAATTGCGCGCCATGCTCTCGCGCACCGTGGAAACGAGTTTCAACACCATCAGCATCGACAGCGACACGAGCACGTCCGATACCGTCGCCCTCTTTTCCTCGCAGCGCGTGCCCCACTCCGATTTCGCGGAGTTCGAGCGCGCACTCCAGACCGTTTGCCGCGACTTGGCGGAGGATGTGGTGCGCAATGGCGAAGGCATCCGGCATGTGATCCGTGTCCGGGTGCAACGCGCGCCGGACTTCAACCTGGCCCGGGCGCTCGGCAAGACCATCGTGAACGCCCCGCTTTTCAAATGCGCCGTCGCCGGCAATGATCCAAATGTCGGACGGCTGGTCCAGGCGATTGGCAAGTACGTCGGAGCTCATGCCCCCCGGACCGATCTTTCGCGGCTGCGCCTGCAGCTGGGCGGAATCGAGATTTTCTCAAACCAGGTTTTCCAACTGAATCCGGAAAAAGAGGCGGACCTCGCGGCGCACCTGCGCAGCGCCGAGCTTTATTCGAGCGCGCCCCCCAAGGATGGCGTGTTCTCTCCGCCGGTTGACTATCCGCGCCACGAACGCTGCGTGGAAATCGAGGTCGACCTTGGCAGCGGGGACGCCAGCGCCACGGTCCTGGGTGGAGATCTCACGCACGAATACGTGAGTGAAAACGCCGATTACCGGAGCTGAGGAAGCCGAAGCCGGGGAAGCGGAACTAAACCCGCCATCTGCTCAGATCAGCCCGTCCGTTTCGGCAAAGCCGCACCAGAGATTCATGATCTGGACCGCCTGACCGCTGGCGCCTTTGACCAGATTGTCTTCCGCCGAGGTGATCACGAAATTGCCGGTCCGCGGATCGTGCACCGCGGAAATATCGATGCGATTGGTGCCAAGCGTATGAGCTGTGTCCGGAGTTTCGCCGGAGGGCAAAATCTGGACAAAGGGAGACTTGCCATAGGCTTCGCGCCAGGCGGCATACAGCGACTCGATCGTCGCACCTGCCGCGGCGGGCACGGTGATCGTGGTCGCAATCCCGCACCGCATGGGAACGAGATGCGGGTTGAATTGAATAATGGTTGGAGCGCCGGTCCGAAGCTCGAGTTGCTCCTCAATTTCAGCAAGGTGCCGGTGTTTCACCAAGCCGTAGGCCTTCGCACTCTCCATCCGTTCGGCGAAAAGATACGTCTCCTCCACTTTTTTGCCGGCCCCGCTGACACCGCTGAGGGAATTCGCCACGATATGCTGCCGGGAAATGACGCCTTTGCTGAGCAAAGGAACCAGCGGGACCAGCACGCTCGTCGGGTAGCACCCGGGAGCTGCGACTAGCTTGGCTTCCGTCTTCCAACTCGGCGGGGTGATTTCAGGCAGGACAAACCGGGCCTGGGGCAACAATGCCGGCGCATGGTGTTCGCCGTAATATTTTTGATACGTGGCGAGTTTTCCGATCCGGAAATCCGCACTGAGATCGATCACCCGTTTGCCGGCTGCCACCAGCGCCTGGGCGTAGATGGCCGCGGTGCCGTGCGGCAGGGCGAGAAACACGAGGTCGAGGTCGCTGGCGGCGATCGCCGTCGCATCGGATTCGGTGAATTTCAATCCCTGGTCCATTCCGCGCAGGGAAGGAATGACGGTTGCCAGCGGTTTGCCGGCATGAGTCCGCGAGGTCACGGCCGCGAGGGTAACCCGCGGATG
>CAMAPG010000097.1 GCA_945859965.1 Opitutus sp. GAS368
GCCCTCATAGGCTTTCTCGGCGATCATCGCGAACAAGTGCAGGTCGGCGATGGTCAGGACGAGCCCGGTTTCCTCCTGGGTCTCGCGCACCGCACACTCGAAAGGCGATTCGCCGAGCTGGGTCTCGAGTTTGCCTCCGATCGGGCTCCAAACGCCCAGGTTGGGCGGTTTGGCGCGAAGCATCAGCAATTGTTCGCCCGCGGGGTTTTCCAGGAAAACGAGCACGGCGAGTTTGTAGTTGAGAGGGGACGTCATGCGGAAAAGCGATCCACCACAGGCTGGAAGCGGAAAGCGATGCGGGGAAGCTTGGATTTAAAGCCGGCGGCGTGGATGCGGTTTGTGCGTGACGCGCCGCTGTGGCCTGACAACGCTTTTTCCGCTTTGCCACGCATGAAACTCCCCCCTGCGATTTTCCTGCTCGCCGCCTGCGCGGTCCTCGCTCCGGCCCAAGGGGCTTCCGAACAGAACCAAGGCACCGAAACCAAAGTCCGCCTGCTGGCCGAGGCGTTGACGGCCCGCGACCGGGGTGATTTCGCGACGGCAAAAACGAAATTTGAGGCCCTGCTGGCGATCGTTCCCAACGACGTTTCCGTGCGCCGGATGATTACGGATGTCGACGCCCGCGTTGCAGCGCGGGAGGCGGCGCGACTGGCCCCTCCGCCGCGCGAGTCGGCGCCTGTGGTTGCGGCGGAACCCGTCGCTCCCCGGGAAACCGTGATTGTGAACGTTGCTCCTGTCGGGGGAGAAAGTTCCGCCCCGGTGGGAACGTCCGCGACGACCGCGCCCAAGCGCGATTCGGTGATGCCGGCCGTCCTCGATGAAAAACCGCCCGGACTCGCGGGAAATGCCCCCGTGCCGGAAAAAGATCCTTACGCCGAAGTGTCGGCCCGGATCGCCGCGGCCGCGGCGGCGCTGGCGCAATCCGAGAATCTCCGGCTGGGGCGCATGGGCGCATATTTGGATGCGCAACGCGAATTGGCCCGCTTGTACGCGCGCGACGGAAATTATCCCGCCGCCGTGCGTACGCTCGATGTCGCGCTGGGCGTGTTGCAAAGCCCGGTGAAAGAGCTGAAGGCGGAACGCGAGGAGTATGTCCGGCAGAATCTAGAGGCCCGGCGGGGTCCCCGGGTGCATGTCCGGCGCTGAACGTCCCTCGGTCAGCGGGGCGGCGCACAGTTGAGTCGGTGATGACGGGCAGGCAGTCGGCGTGACTTGCCTGAAAGATTTTTGTGCGCGGCTACGTTTCATGTCCTAGCGCACTTGGAGTCGGGTTCCGGTGCGAATCCGCCGCCATTGAAATTCTGGTCTCCATTATCTTCGCAATCCCACAGGCTGATCGTCAGCTGCGGCGCCAGCCAGGTCATCGGCGGTGTGTTCAAATCCGGTGCAGGCGGCCGGCTGGTGTTGCAACGGTTCGCGCGCGGAACACCCGGAGCCGTGGACACACTGGAGACAGACGGGCCCGAATACATACGTGCGGCCCTCTGCGCCTTTGCCTCCAGGAATAAAATGCACGGACGGTGCCGGTTTGCGCTCTCGGGTCAGCACACGCTGCTGAAATGGATCCGGATTCCCTCGGTGGATCCGGCCCGGCGGGAGAGCGCCATTGCGGACGAGGCCCGTCAAGGTATCCCGTGTCCTTTGGATCAGGTGGTCTGGAGCCATTCCTTGATCTCCGACGACGGCCTCGACCTTGAGGTCGTGCTCGCTGCGGCGCAGCGGGATTTTGCGGAGAATTTCTGCGCCTCCGCCGAGGAGGCGGGATTCAGGCCCACGCATCTCGTGCCATCGAGCCTGCTGCTGCACCGGGCGTTCCGGCACAACTATCCCGAGGTAGAGGACAATGTGCTCCTGCTCCAGGTCGGAGCGCGGACCACGCACCTCGCTTTTCTGGAAGGCGAACACGGTTTCGTGCGCCCGCTCCGGCTGGGCGGTGGAAACCTTACCCAAGAGGTGGCCGGGAAGCTCAACCTCGCCTGGGCCGAGGCCGAAGCGTTGAAGCTCCAGGTGTTTTCCCGTGAGGGTCAGGAAACCGTCTCATCACCGGAGCGCAACGCGGTGCAAGCGGCGGCGGACCGGTTTGGGCAACGCCTGCAGGCGGAAGTCGTCCGGTGCATCCTGCACCGCCGCCGGGAGCCTCGGGCGGGCCAGCCGGTCGCCCTCTATCTTACGGGAGGCGGATCGCTGCTTCCGGGCCTGGTAACAGCCCTGGCGGACACGCTGAAGCTTCCCACCGAGCATTTCGATCCGTTGCGCCGGGTTGAGTTGTCGTTTGCGATCGATCCCCAGGCCGCGCAGAACGCCGCGCCTTTTCTCGCCGACCTCGTGGGCCTGGCACTGCTGGAAGAAGCATCGCCGCAGCTCAATTTGCTGCCCGCGCCGCTGCTCGAAAAGCAGGCCCTTCGCCGGCGCCGGCCGATGGTGCTCGCGACTGCGATCCTGGCCGTTGCGGCCTTGCTGCCGGTGGCAGATCATTATCGGCGCCTGGCACGGGAGACCGCGCAAAGAACGGCGGCGCTCGAGCGCCAGCTCCGGCCGGTGCGAACGCTCGCGGCCCGCAATGCCGATAACCTGGCGAGGATTGCAGCGGGCCTGGAGCAAATCACGACGTTGCAGAGACTCGCCGAGGCGAAGTTCACCTGGATTGATTTTATGTCCGATCTGCAATCGCGTTTGGCGAAAGTGGAGGATGCCTGGTTGGAAAGGCTCCGGCTCGTGCCCGCTGTTGCGGGCGCGGGTGGACCGGATGCCCCGACCGCAACGCTGGATCTGGCCATTGCCGGTTGCTTACTGGACCGAAATAACCCGCTCTCGAAGGTGAGCCAGGATTCCTATGCCCGGGTGAAAAGTCTGCAGCAATCGCTGGCGGAGTCGCGGTATGTGACGGCGATAAAAAACGAACGTTTCGATCACACCCAACCGGGACTGTTGCGTTTTGATTTTACCCTGGTCCTCAACCCGCAGGCCGGACTGTGAACCCCGTGGCGATCATGGCCTGGCTGAAACGGGATCCGCTGCTGGCCCTGGCACTCGGACTACTCGGGCTCTTTTCCCTCATTGAGATCGGCTATGGTCTGCAACGACGGCGGGCGGCGCAGCGCGGAGAGGCCCGTTGGGCGAAAAAACGCCAGGAACGGGACAACCTCTGTCGCATCAGCCCGGCTCCGATCCACGCGACGGCGGCCGCCATCGAAGACCACCTGGGAAAGGTCAATCAGATGCTCACCGACCTGCGTGAAGCGCTGGGCGGCCCGGCTTCGCCGCAAGGTGTGCCGGGTGAGGGTTCACCGTTGGTGAAAGGCACGGATGTTTTTTTCGACCTCGCGACCTTTGCCGAAAAAATCCGCGACCAAGCGGCCCAAAGCGGAGTGAAAACCAAGCCCGACGAGCGCTTTGGGTTTTCCGCCTATGTGCATCGCGGCCCGGACCCTGAACAGGTGCCGGCGGTTATCCGTCAACGGATCGTGATGCAGTATCTGGCCGAAGCATTGATCGCGGCTCGTCCCGAACAATTGATTGGATTTGAGCGGGAGAATCCTGTGGTCCCGACCGAAGTCAGGAAATCAGGCGGCACGTCCGGAGGAAAACGGCGCTCCACTCCACCGCCGCCGGCCAGCCCGCTATTCTCGGATTTGTTCGCGATTGATTCCCGGATTTCGGTCCGGGTGCCGCAACGGGTTTCCACGATGGCCTTCCGTCTGACTTTCGTTGGGCAAACCGTGGCCCTCCGCACTTTTTTGAACACCATCGCCCGGAGCGAACATCCGCTGCTGGTGCGAGCGCTTGAGGTTGAGCCGATCCCGCCCGCCCGCAGTCAAGGGGAGTCGAAGTCTGCGCCGACCGGTCTCGTGCTCACCGCGGAATCGGGCAGTGCGCCGGTCCTCTTGGTTCCGCGGGTACTTTCGAAATTCATTGTGACGATTGAATGCCTGGAATCGGACCCAGCAGGAAAAAATCCGGCGAACTCCGCATCGGGTGTTCCCGCGACCTAAGGCCATGTCAGCTGTGAAAACGTGGGACAGGATATTTCTTGCCGCCGCTTTTGCCGGATTGTTGCTGAGCTGTGCATGGGCTGGATGGTGCCGGTGGACCGGCGGAGCCGGAAGACGGGGAGAACGGGTGACGTTGTCCCGGGACACTTATCACCCGGATGAGCTGCCGATGGGTGAGATGAAAAGGAGCGCGTGGGAAACTCCGTCCTCCCCGACGCGGCGGAGCGAATGGACCTGTGATTTGTTTACCCCGCCTGAAATCAGTTACGATCCGCAGACCCGACAGTTTGTCGTCGTGCCGCCACGTTTGGAAAAGAACGTTCCAGCGGGGACATTTGGCCTGCAACTGGCCGAAGTGAGCCGGGCTCCGTTTCGGATGCAGCTGGTGGGCTTTATGGGCAATGAGTCCAACGCGCTCGGCCTGTTTGAAAACCAAGAGACGACTGAACTCATTGTGGCGCGGGCGGGTTCACCCGTGCGATCGCTGGAGGTGACGATTCTCGCCTTCGAGGTAAAATATGAGCAGCGCCAGTCACCGGATCGCATGTCATTTCGGGAGAAGGTCGCGATTGCCCGCGTCCGTGACGAACGCACGGGCGAGGAAGTCGCACTCACCGATCGCGAACGAGGTTATGCCGGACCCTTGATTGTCACGCTCGTGACCGACACTTCGCCGGCCGACCGCCATGAGTTGCGGGCCGGTGAAAGGCTCGAGCTGGATGACGTGAGCTATGAATTGGAAAAGGCCGAACTCGCGCCCCCGCGCGCGGAATTGATCAAACGGGATGCCGATCAAGCCGTGCTGGAAAAAAGAATCCTGACGGTGTTGCGGTGAGAGCGGAGAACCGGTTCGGAGACCTTTTCATGCGAATCCAGACAATAAAAACTGTCATGTTTCGCTGCGGATTTTTTGGGCTGATGTTTCTTTTCATCGTCTGCGCCAGCTTGGGTGACACTGCCGCGGAAGGGGAGGGCCACGGCCCGGCTGGCAATGTGGTCCACGGCGAAGTTCCCCGGGAAGCGACCCGCGCGCAGCTGTTAGACGATGTCGCGAAGAGTTGGCGGCGGCCGGATATTTTCGAAGCGCGGACCAACGATGCGCTGGATCAGGCGCGGGTTGCGCCGCTGGCCCGGAAGCTGGCCGCCATTGTGCTCCCGAGCGTGAGCTTTACCAATGTGGATCTCTCCCGGGTGGTGAGCGCATTGAGTGCGGCGTCCGAAGAATTTGATACGACGGGAAGCGAACCCAAGGGCGTGAACATCGTGCTGTTCGATCCGGACAACAAGCCCCCGGTGGTGAGCCTGACGCTCCGCAATCTCCCCTTGCAGCGGGTGCTTGATTTCATCGTGGGATCTGTCGGTTACCAGTATGAAGTGCAAGCCGACGCCGTGGTGGTTCGCCCTGGCGGCGAAACGTCGGCGGTCGACACGGCCTATTTCCCTATTTCGCGTTCGACGCTCATCCGCATGACGGGGTTGGGCGGCGGATCAATCCAAAATGGCCCGTCAGGAGGCAAAACGAACCCGGGCGGCCCGACTGGGGAGGGAGATGCCGTCAAAAATTTCCTGCAGCAGGCCGGGGTGAATTTTGCCACGACGGAAGGCAGCAGCCTGGCCTGCGATGGTTCAGGGATTTTTGTCAGCCAAACGGCGCGCAATCTCGAACGGATCCGCAACATTCTCGCCCGGTATCGCGATGTGCGCCAGGTCGAGATCGAAGCCAAGTTCATGGAGGTGGAGGAGGGCGCGCTGGAGGAACTCGGGGTGAACTGGACGATCGTCCGCCGTGGCTTGCCGGAAATCGATCCGGAGACGGGAGCGGCGGTGCTCAACCGCAATGGCCGGCCGGTTTTGACCCCGCAGGATGTCTACACCAGCTCGGGCGTAAACCGGACGCTCTCCCAGGCCTTCAATGGTGCGCAGTCGCTCAATTCGATTCTCATCGACGGCCAGCCCGCGGCCAGCACGCAGGCGCCCCATTTGCCGGGAACGGCTTCGCTCGGCGAAAATGCATCCCCCTTGGCAAAAATCACTGGTTTGGTGGGCGAGTTTGATGTCAACGCCGTGGTTCACGCGCTCTCCCAGCGGCAGGGCACGGATCTTCTCAGCGCGCCGCGCGTGACCGTCCTTTCGGGGCATCCTGCGAATATCACGGTGGCGCAGGAAATGCGTTATCCGCAGAGCTATGGCCAGATTCAGAGCCAGGTGGGTTCCACGGGTGGCGGAGGCACCGGTGGCAGCGGCTCGGCGGGCGTCACGATAACCGCGGGCACGCCGCAGGAATTCGCCACCCGCAATGTTGGGGTTGAATTGAAGGTCACGCCGAACGTCGAGGACGATGACTACAGCATCAGTCTCGACCTCAATCCCAAGGTGACGGATTTCGAAGGTTTCGTGGAATACGGTGGTCCGAGCCTGGCGATCTCGTCCGGCACGTCGGTCACCGTGCCCCCGGGATTTTATCAGCCGATTTTCTCGGTCAGGGAAGTCAGCACGAAGGTGACCGTTTGGGACGGCGCGACGCTGGTGATGGGTGGCTTGACGAGGGAAGAGGTAAAAAAAGTCTCCGACAAGGTGCCGATCCTCGGGGATATTCCTTTGTTGGGCCGATTGTTCAGGACCAAGGGAGAGAGTTCGCACAAACGGAATCTGCTCATTTTCGTGACGGCCAATCTGGTGAGCCCGGGCGGCTCGCCGAAGAAACAGGCCCTGCATCGCGTGCCACCCAACGCGCTGTTTCAAAATCCGACCGTGGTCACGCCCGCCGGAACGGAGGTGAGAGCGCGGGAGAAAAAATGAAGGTAGGGCGAATCCTCCGGATGAGCCGTTCGTATGCCCGGCTCGTCGGGGACGACTCGCCCTACCTCTTCGCTTTGCTCAGAATCACAAACTCCAGCACATTGATCGGTGGATTCGGGCTGGCGCTTAGAATCACAAATGCCTTGGTTTTCCTCATGGCAAAATGGCTTCTCGTTGACGGCTTCAATCTCGCGTACCGCTGTTTTTTCGCGATCCCCGAGCTGACGAGAGCAGATGGCCTTCCGACGAACGCCCTGCACGGATGGGTGAAGTCGCTCTGGAAGCTCGCCGATCAAGAGCGTCCCAATGCGACGCTCGTATTCTTCGATCTCGGCGGGGCCCAGGATAAACTCGCGCTCCATCCGGAATACAAGGCCCAGCGCGAGGAAATGCCGGAGGGGCTGGTCCGCCAGTTGCCGTACGTGAAATTGCTGACCCGGGCGATGGGTTGCGTGGGGATCGAGCAGGATGGGGTGGAAAGCGATGATCTGCTCGCCTCCCAGGCTGTGGCGCTGGCCCGGGCGGGCCATGACGTGTTGATCGTCAGCTCCGACAAGGATTTTGCCCAGATTGTCGACGAACGGATCAAGATCATGCTGCCGCCGCCATCGGCGAATCCGAAGCTGGGCTGGCGCATGATGGATGCCGCGGGGGTCCAGGAAAAATTCGGCGTGCCACCGGCGAAGATCGCCGACTACCTGGCATTGGTGGGGGATACCTCCGACAATATTCCCGGCGTGTCGGGAGTGGGGCCGAAAACCGCCACGAAATGGCTGGCGGAATTTGGTTCGCTCGAAGGCGTGATTGCGCATGCCGCCGAATTAAAGCCGGAGCGGTTCCAACCCCTGGTCGTCGCGGACACCGAAAAACTCCGGCGCAATCTCAAGCTCACGACACTCAATCTTTCGCTGCCCAGTGTCGGCGTGCCGCCGGTGGTCCCGCATCCTGCCGAGCTGTTCAAACTCCTCGGCGAACTGGAAATGAAAAACAGCCTGGCTGACGCGCAAAAGCGGTATGGGTCGAGCGTGGCGGGACAGGGGGAGCTCTTTTAGCGCGGCGTTTTTGGGCCGCCGCGCGTTATCGGTTGAGGGTTGTTGGTTAAGGAGGGCGCCCACTGGCGCCGCTTCTGCGCTATTAACCGACAACGAATAACGGCTCACCACGCTAGCCTTGGCTAGAGCGCGTTTCCGGACCTGATCGGTTATTGTGCCGTCGAGCCACCCGTCGGATCAAAAATATAACCGACTCCGTGCACGGTGCGGAAACTGTCGAGAGAGACGCCGTGCAGGCTGAAAAGCTCGCGGACTTTGACGATGTACTGGTCCAGTGAGCGGCTCTTGACGTCGGCATGAATCCCCCAAACGGAATGGATCAGCGCCTTCCGGGTGATGACCGAGCCTTTATTCGCATTCAGATAGGCGAGAATACCGAGCTCTTTTCGGCCGATTTTCAGCACCGCGCCGTCGGGAAATTTGATCTCGAGGCGGTCGGGAGTGACTTCGGCCCCGCTGAACGTGAACGGTTCGTCGCTGATCTTGACGTTTTTGGTGACGTTGAGATCGCGATTCGATTCGGCGCGACGCAGCACGGCGCGAATGCGCGCGGTGAGCTCGACGTAGCTGAACGGCTTCGTGATGTAGTCGTCTCCGCCCATATCCAGTCCCTTGACCTTGTTGGTCTCAAGGGCGTTGCCGGTGACAAAAATGGTCGGAATCGTTATATCGTTTTTCTTCAGCTCCTCCAGCAACGCGAAGCCTGATTGGTCGGGGAGGTTGATATCGAGCAACAGCAGATTGGCGAAATTGCGCTTCAGGAACTTGATGGCGTGTGCGGCGCGGTCGTAAACCTGGGTCTGCATCCCGGCCTCCTCCAGATGAATAGAGATGAGTTTCGCAAGCTCAGATTCGTCTTCAATTACGAGAATCAGCGGTTTGGGCTCAGCACGCATGGGAGTGGGGGCGGCGGAAGGAATGGGAGCTTTTTACAATTGTGTCCGGCCGTGTCAACGTTCCTGCGCGCATAGTGCCTCGCACTCCATTCAACGGCAGTCAGCGCGTGGGAGCTGCTTTGGGACTGCCGTGCGGACCGATTGTGCCCCAAAAACCGTGCACAAATTGCTTGAAGACACCTGCTGCCGCGTGTCCCTTGGCGCGTGTCCGAAAAAAAGCCACTTTTGATGCTCGGTCTGCCGAAAGGCAGTCTGGAGGAATCCACCAAAAACCTGTTCGCCAAGGCAGGTTGGAAAATCACCACGAATGCCCGGAGTTACCGTCCCTCGATTGACGATGCGGAACTCGATGGCCGGTTTATTCGTGCCCAGGAAGTGAGCCGCTATGTGGAGCATGGTTTTTTCGACTGCGGGCTCACGGGCTTTGATTGGGTCCAGGAAAACAATTCCGATGTCATTGAGGTCTGCGACCTCGTCTACAGCCGCGCCTCGGTGATGAAATCACGCTGGGTTCTCTGCGTGCCCGAGGATTCGCCGATCAAGCAGGCGGCCGATCTCGCCGGAAAGCGCGTGGCGACCGAACTCATCAACACGACCAAGCGCTATTTCGCCGAGAAAAACGTCAAGGTGGAGGTCGAGTTCTCGTGGGGCGCGACCGAGGTCAAGGTGCCCGATCTGGTGGACGCGATTGTCGATATCACCGAAACCGGCAGTTCGCTGCGTGCGAACAAACTGCGGATCGTCGATACTCTCCTAGAAACGAACACTAAATTGATCGCCAACAAGGCGAGCTGGGCCAACCCCGCCAAACGGCGGAAGATCGAAACGATCGCCCTGCTGTTGCGCGGCGCGCTCGAGGCCGAAACGAAGGTGGGCCTCAAGATGAACGCCCCGAAAAAGGCGCTCGACGCGATCATCAAGGCCATCCCGGCGCTGCGGAATCCGACCATTTCCCCGTTGAGTTCACCCGACTGGATTGCGCTTGAGACCATCATCGATGAAAGTGTCGTGCGCGAAATCATTCCGCAGCTCAAGGCGCTCGGCGCCGAAGGCATCGTCGAATACCCGCTGAACAAAGTTGTCTATTAAAACGGAAAGCCGCTGCACCGGCGACGGTGCGGTCCCTCCGTCATCGCCATGAACGTCACTCTCGGTCTGCTCCAACACGCCTGTTCCGCCGACCCGGCGGCCAATCTCAAGAAGACCCTCGCGCTCAC
>CAMAPG010000098.1 GCA_945859965.1 Opitutus sp. GAS368
GGCCGCGAGAAACGCCGCTTCGATCTCCAGCGCCGAGTTGGCCTCCTGGATCGGTGCGAGCAGAAAGTGCCGGTCCAACGGCGGCGGGAGATTCGCCAGGGTTTTTTCCAGCAGGGTCCGGCGTATCGAGAGCGGCTCCTTCAGCAGGACGCGCCCATTGTGCCAGAGGAGATCGTAGAACGAAATGGAAACGGGGATCTCAGCGCCGAGAATGAAATCGTCGCCTTTGCGTCCGAGGCGATTTTGCAATTCCGCGAACGGCTGGGCCCGGCCGTCTCTCCAGGCCAGCAGTTCTCCATCGCCAATGAAATCCCCCGGCAGATCCTGGGCCGCTCGCACGACTTCGGGAAACTGCCCGGTGATGCGTTTCAGGTCGCACGAATAGAGTTCGACTCGCGCGCCTTGTTTGTGGAGCTGGCAGCGAATGCCGTCGTATTTTTCCTCCAGCCAGATCGGTGCCGGCAGGCGGGCGATGATGGCCGCCGCGGTCGGTTCGGAACTCGCGAGCATGAATTGCAGCGGATGGAATACCTTCAACTCGATCGCTTCGAGCCGGCCGGTGCGCGCAGCCCGGGTCACCTCCACAATATCGCCGCAGAGCATGTTGGCTTCCCGGACGATCTCGGTCGGTTGTCCGGCGGCCGCGGCGACGGCCTCCTCGACGAGCCCTTCCTTCAAACCGATGCGCAAATCGCCGGTGATGATTTTGACCAGATACTTGGCCTCGGCCGCGGTGAGTTTTTCCAGGCACGCTTCCATTCGCTCCAGTTTGGCGGTCGGGCCGCGCGTCGCTGCAATCTCCGCAAAAAAAGTGGCGATGGACCTCAGGGGGACAGCCTGGGCCGGAGTGCGTCCGGCGAGGAGAGCTTCGGCGGCATCCCCGGAATAGGCAAATCGCTGGTAGGCGGTGCGGTAGTCCGCCTCCGTTTGGCCGGCGACTTCGAGCACGGCGCGTTTGATCACGGCCCAACCCAGGTTCAGCACGCGGCCATCGGATTGTGGAAAAGGCCGCGCGGTGAAAAACAAGGCCGCGGGTCCGGCATCGTCCGGGGTCAGTTCGGCGAGATGGCCGCGCAGCAGTTCGATTTTCTCGAGCTTTTTGGGCGTGGCCCTGACCTGTTCGGCGATGAGTGCAAAACGGGCGAAACAATTGACCGTGCAAGGCGCTGAATCGGGAGCAGGGGACTCAGGAATGGCTTTTGGCCGATCGTGGCGATGGACACCGCGGGCCAGACTCAACTCCAGCTGGTAGTCCTGTCCGATGGCCCAGGCTTCGATTCCGCGTTCGCGCAAGGTGAGGGCAAACTCCGTGGCGAAACCGTGCAACGTCAGCACGCGCTTCGGTTGCACGGCCTCGACGAAACGCAGGAGATCCGGAAAATCCGCGTGATCGGAAAGGGGAAACGCGGCGTCGCACTGGTAGCGATAGATGGCTCCGGGATCCATCGCCCAGCCGGTAATCATCGCGGTCCGGCGCCGCTGGCTGATTTTGCGCAGGAAAGCTGACTCGCCCGTCTGCGGGGGACAAATCACCACGTGCCCGGCCACTTCTTCGGAGGAAAATTCGCGATAAGACGGGAAGACGATGCCGAGTTCGGCGTAGATCTGCGTGAGCTTCAGCGTCTGCGGATGCAGCATCACCGGCAGTTGTGCTTCGGCGAGCCTGCAGAGGAGTTCCTGGCTTTTTCCCAGGCTGTAGCCGAAGAGCACGGGGATTTCGCCGTCTTCCAACGTGGCGTGACAAAAAGCGACAATATCGGTCAAGACTTGGGCAGTGGGCGGAAAAACATAATGCGGACGGCCAAACGTCGTTTCCATCACCAGCACATCGGCCGGGGGAGTCGCACACGCTTCGGCGGAGCGGCCCGGGCGCAGCTTGAAATCCCCGGTGTAAAGCAGCGAGCCGTGCGTGTCATGGGTGAGCAGGCTTTGGGCGGAACCAAAGATATGGCCGGCGGGAACCAGGGTGACGGCGCAATCGGCCGTGAGCTGTTCGGCTTGGCCGAAGGGGAGTACATGTTCCACCCGCCGGCCGGGCATTCGCGCCTGCATGAGGCGGGAAGTGCCGGCGGAGCAGAGGATTTCCCCGTGCGGCGCGATATGGTCCGAGTGCGCATGCGAAACGAACGAGCGGGCGACCGGAAAATGTGCGTCCAGCCACCAGCCGATTTGCGGCAGCCACACGCCGTTGCGAAACTCGACTTCCCAAGCCATGGATCAGCGTAAAGGCCGGCAAGGCTCCGTCAAAGCGCGCGTGCGAATTTCCGTTGTTGGCTGCACTCAGCGCAAAGCCAGCGCGGCCAGGGCCAGCAGCAGAAAAAGACCGGTTGCGGTCAGCCACCAATACCAAGCGAGGCCATGGCGTTTTTGTCGGTCGGTATTTTCCGGGGCGTAGTCGTTGGTTGCTTCCGGAAGATCCAGGCCGTCATAGACTGAAGTTTCGCGCCAGCCGGTGCGTTCGTCGGCGCCGCAGTCGGGGCACGCCTTGGCCTGGCGGGGAATGACCGAGCCGCATTGCGCGCATTCTTCGGGCGGCGGCAGGGTGCGACTAGACATGTGCGCGGAAATATTTTTGTTTCAGCAGGCGCCACGCGGTGACAAAAAATGCGGTCAGCGGGATCGCGAGGACCATGCCGAGGATGCCGTCCAGGGCGGTGCCCCAAAAGAAGATCGCCACAATGATGACCACCGGATGGAGACCCGTGCGGGCGCCCATGATTTTGGGAGTGAGAAACCAGCTCTCGATCACTTGGACGAGGCAGAAGACGCCCAGAACCCAAGCGACGAGCGGCCAGCCGCCGCCCGGTTGGAGAAAGGCGAGGGGCAAGGCGATGCTCAGGCCCACGATGGTGCCGAGATAAGGCACGATGTTCAGGATGCCGAGCGCCAGTCCGATAAAGAGGGCGAACTTCAGGCCGACGACGGTGAATCCGATGGCCAGCAGCGCGCCCATGATGAGGCCGATCAGGAGCTGCCCGCGAAAGAAGGAAACGACGATGGCGATGAATTCCCGGGCGAGGAAAACGACGTCGTTCCGCACCGGCTCGCTGAGAAAGGTGAGATGCTGCGGTAGTTTCCGGGTCGGGTCCTTGCTCGAGATCAGGAAGAAAAAGAGGTAGATCGGAATGATCGCCACGTGGGTGATGAAACCAAACACGGAGAGCGCGCCGAGCCCCGCGGAGCGCAGGGTTGGAACCATGTGGCTGGCGAGCCCCTGGGCTTCCGCCAGCAGGTTATCGACGATTTTTTTCACCGTCGGATTGGCCATCTGCCGCTGCGCGAGCTCGATCCATTGCGGATAGTGCCGTTGCAGGTACTGGATCGCATTTTGCCAGAATTCCGGAATGAACGCGATGAAGTCCAGGATCTGCTCCACGAGCGGCGGGGTGATCAGAAACAGGAAGCCCGCCAGCGCCAGCAGGACGAGGCCATAGAGCAGGACCACGGCGCCCGTGCGCCGCAAATGGAGCCGATGTTCGAAGACTTCGACGATGGGCCGCAGAATCAGGGCGAGAATCCCGGCCACAGCAAGTGGCCACAGCACATTGGAAAAAAACGCGAGCAAGCGCCCCAGCACTCCGAACATCACGACGAACAGGGCGATCGTGGCCAGCAGGGCGAGGAGGGACAGCGCGAAACCGACCAAACGGCGCTGGCTGTCGCTGAGCAAGGACTCGGGTGGGACGGCAGGCATGCGTGCAGGAGACAGGGGAGGGAAGTCCGAGGCCAGTCGAAAGACGGACCAGCCGGCCTTTGGTGCGCTCACCTCGCAATCAATGCTCAACGTCGAACGCTCAACTTTCAACGCTCAAGGAAAGAGTCACTTGAGAGTTGGGTGTTAAGCGTTGAGCGTTCCGACTGGGTAGTGCCAGATCGCCGTGTCCAGCCCGCACTTTCGACGGAAAACTTCGCTTCTCGCTTTGCCGCGCGCCGCTTTTGCGTAAGGTGCCAGTTCCCTTCATGCAGCCCGCGACCCACATCCATCTCAAAGGCGCCCGCGAGCACAACCTCAAGAATCTCGAATTGCGCATTCCGCGCGGGAAACTGGTTGTCATCACGGGCCCAAGCGGTTCGGGCAAGTCGTCGCTGGCGTTCGACACGATCTACGCCGAGGGCTACCGGAAATACATGGAGAGCCTGTCGACCCAGGCGCGGCAGGTGCTCGAGCAGCTCAAACGGCCGGATGTGGACTTCATCCACGGGCTCTCCCCGGTGCTGGCGATCGAGCAACGCACTGGCGGCGGTTCGCCCCGCAGCACCATCGCCACCGCCACGGAAATTGCCGACTACGCACAACTGCTCTGGTCGATCTGCGGCGAGCAACGCTGCCCGAAGGACGGCGGCCGGGTCGTGCAGCGCTCGCTCGACGACAATGTGCAGCGCGTGCTCGCGGAATGCGCGGGCGAACGCATTCTCCTGCTCGCGCCGTTCATGCGGGCCAAGCCGAGCGTCCTGCGCGACGAATTACCGCGTCTGCGCCAGCGGGGGTTTCAACGCGTGCGACTCAATGGCGAGGTCAAGACGCTCGACGATCCCCATTTGCTGCCGCCGGGAACGAAAGAAATCGTGGTGGAACTCGTGATCGACCGGCTCGTGGCGACTGTGGATCAACGCAGCCGTCTGGCGGATTCGCTTGAGTTGGCCTTCCGCGAGGGCAAGGACCGCGTCACCGTGCTCGCTCAGAAGGCGGCCGACGCTCCCTGGCGGGAAATCCAGCTCAGCCAGTCCCTGTCATGTGAGATCTGCGGCGACCTTTTCGAGAAACTTACGCCCCGGCATTTTTCCTTCAATCACAAGGAAGGCGCGTGTTCCACGTGTGGGGGGCTGGGCCGCAAGCTGCGTTTCGTTCCTGAACTCGTGGTACCCGATCCCGAAAAATCCGTCCGGGAAGGCGCATTGAAACCGTGGCGCATCGGGGGAAAAAATCTCATCATCAAGCACAACGCCTTGGTGAAGCAGCTGGCCGAACAGCTGCCGTTTGATGCCGACATCCCTTGGAAGGATCTACCGGAAGAAACCCGGCGCATTATCCTGCACGGGGCGGGAGAGAGGCTTTTCGCTTTCAAGTTGCGGCGCATGCGGGAAGCCAAGGCGGCGCCGTTCCCCGGCGTGCTCGCGGACCTCGATGACAGCTGGCGCAACACCGACAGCGAAGGATTCCAGGCCCGGCTGACCACGTTCATGATCGCAGGAGATTGCCCGGAATGCCACGGCACGCGCCTGAACGCCCGCAGCGGGGCGGTCCGCGTGGCGACGATGGCGGCTCCGCAAGCTTCCCCGACGCCGGGCGAGCCGGCTGCGCCGCCTGCCGGCCTGACTTTTCCCGAGTTCATGGCCTTCGACATTGGAACCGCCCATGCTTTTTCGCAGGAACGGGTGGCGGCTTATGCGAGCAATCCGGCGGTGGAGGATGTGGTGACGGGGATTGAGCAACGCCTCTATTTTCTGCTCGAGACCGGGCTTGGCTATCTGACCTTGGAGCGCGATTACGCGTCGCTTTCCGGAGGGGAAGCCCAGCGGGTGCGGCTCGCCACCCAGCTCGGCATGGGACTGATCGGGGTCATTTACGTGCTCGATGAACCGAGCATCGGATTGCATCCGCACGACAATCAAAAACTCCTGGAAACGCTGCGCACGCTGCGGGATCGCGGCAACACGGTCCTGGTCGTCGAGCACGACGAGGACACGATGCGCATTGCCGATGAAATCATCGAACTCGGCCCGGAAGCGGGCGTGGAAGGCGGCCAGCTGCTGTTCCAGGGAACTCCAGACCAGTGCGCCCAGCTCTCCGCGAAGGTTTCCCGCACCGGTCCTTATCTGGCGCGCAAACTAGGCGTGATCAAAGACGCGAAGACCAAAAAGCCGGACGGCGCCTGGCTGACCGTGCGGGAAGCGCGTGAACATAACCTGAAGGGAATCGACGCCAAATTTCCCATCGGCCTGCTCACGTGCGTCACGGGCGTCAGCGGTTCGGGGAAGAGCACGTTGGTGAACGACATTCTCGCGACGGCGGCGGCGCGGAAACTCAACGGCGCAAAATCATTTCCCGGCAAGCACCGCCACATCGAGAATCTCGATTCGTTTGAGAAACTCGTGCAGGTCGACCAGGAGCCGATCGGCCGCAGTCCGCGCTCCAATCCGGCGACGTTCACCAAGCTGCTCGACCTGCTCCGCGACCTGTTCGCGCAGGTGCCGCTGGCGAAAGTCCGGGGCTACAAGGCCAGCCGGTTTTCGTTCAATGTCCGCGGCGGGCGTTGCGAGCGCTGCCAGGGCGACGGGGTGATCAAACTGGACATGCAATTCATGGCCGATGCGTATGCGCCCTGTCCCAGTTGCGGCGGGCGGCGGTATAACCGCGAAACGCTGGAAGTGCTCTTTCACGGCAAGTCCATTGCGGATGTCCTCGACATGACGGTGCGGGAGGCGATCGAACTGTTCCGGAATATTCCCCGCGTGCTCGATAAACTTTCGACGCTGGAGGCGGTCGGGCTGGGCTATCTGACGCTCGGACAATCGGCGACGACGCTTTCCGGAGGTGAGGCCCAACGCTTGAAACTCTCCCTGGAACTCAGCAAGCGGCAGCAAGGCGACACGCTTTACATCCTGGATGAACCCACGACGGGTCTGCACTGGGTCGATATTCAGAAGTTGATGGATTTGCTCTTCAAACTTCGCGATCAGGGCAACACCGTCATTGTGATCGAGCATAACCTCGACGTCATCAATGTCGCCGATTGGGTGATCGACCTCGGGCCGGGTGGGGGCCGGGAGGGTGGTGAACTACTTTTTGCGGGGTCTCGCCAGGAAATCGAAGCGGCCGACCGTTCTTTGACCGGTCAGGCGCTCAAACGTTGGAGCATGCAGTCGAAAACAAAATAGGGCGGGTCAAAGACCCGCCCTACGGTTAAAGTCTTTACTGCCGACGCTTGGCGTCGTCCGGCAGGCGTTTTGCCACGAAAAGCGGGGGCGTGACTGAAGCGATCGAAGCGGCGGCCACGGAAATCATGATGACGGGATGGCCCTCGATTTCGTCCCAAAGTGCCTCGAGTTCGCCGCATCCCTGCAAGCTGCGGGAAAATTCATCGACGGTGATCGCATTGCAAGCGATGGAGTTGGAGGGGATGAATTTCCAGATTTCGTCGCCGGTGCGGGGGCGAAAATTAAAAACCCGCCGGCCGCTTTCGAAGGTTTCCGTCACTGTTCCCAGTTGCCGGAGACGCCGGCCGACTTTGGGGACGATGACGTCCACCGAAAGTATCGAATTGGTCCGATCAGGAAGAGCCCGGGAATTATTCGTCATGGTAATTTCACGAGGTGCGTTGCAATGGTGGCTTTTCTCGGCGAAAAAACCGTCCGGCAACCCGGATCGGGGTTTCTCGGTAGTCTGCATCGGAGATTCCCCCATAAGCCGTCGCGAGGCAAGCTCCTCGTCGCGTGGAAACTGTTCAAGCAGCGCGCCAATTTTATTTTCCCGGCAATTTTCCGCACCGACCCGGAGGACTGGATGAAAGTGCGTGTTGGAACCGGCCGGCTGGCGGGCCTACCGGCCACCGATGAGCTCTCGCTGACGAGTCCCTTGACCCGCGAGATTCTCAGCTGACGGAAGGCCGCATACTTTGCCCGGCCGCTTGATCTTTATTTCACTGCGGCCCAAACGCGCTGCACATCGTCGTGATCTTCGAGTTCCTGCAGGAATTCGCCGACTTCGGCTCGTTGGGTATCGTCGAGTTCCGGAAACGTCTTGGCCACATAGCCCAGTTCGCTGGTCACCACCGTCCAGCCATGCTGGGTCAGCCAGGTTGACACGGCATGAACGACCGTCCGGTCCGTGATAAACCGGGCTCCGGCATGTTCGAGTGGAATATCGTCGTTTTGCTGGTGAGTGAGGGCTTCAAAATCGTTCGCCCCGGCCTCGATCGCGGAGGCCTCCAGATCCGTTTTGGGATCGGGGTGATGGGCTTCGACCAGCCCCACGTGTTCAAAGAGGAATTTATTGCTGCTCCCTCCGCCCAAGTGGCCCTTTTTGAAGAGAACCCGCATTTCCGGGGCGGTGCGCTGGTGGTTGTCGGTGTAAACTTCGACGATCACGGGCACTTTGTGCGGGGCATATCCTTCAAAAACGACGTGTTCGAGCGAGATACTATCGCCGCCGATGCCGGCGCCTTTCTTGATCGCGCGCTCGATCACATCGCGGGTCACGCTTTGCTTCCGGGCTTTCTCGAGCGCGGCGAAAAGACGCGCGTTTCCAGCCGGATCTGCGCCACCCAGTTTGGCTGCGACGGTGATTTCCTTGACGATTTTCCCGACAACCTGGCCTTTCTTCAGGTTGACGATTGCGCGTTTAGCGTGGAGCCACTGACGTCCCATATCTTCGACAGTGTGCGGTTCAGGTCAGCCTCGGCAATGCCGAACGAGAAAATTTCAACTCCCGACACTCGGCCAATTCATTGTCGGGAAGTCGCGAGGCACCCTCGACGGGAGCTTGTCTCAGGCGGCTTGAGCAGCCCTTGTGGGGAGGCATGTCTGTTCCACCTGCGTCATCGGCTCCACTCGCACCTCTGCCCGGTTCCCCGGATGTGGACGCGGTGCTGGACCGGTTTCTCGCGGTGGCGGTGGAACGGGGCTTGGAGCTCTATCCCGAGCAGGAGGAAGCGATCCTCGAGCTGTTCGCCGGCCGCAATGTGATCCTCAATACCCCGACCGGCTCCGGTAAATCGCTCGTGGCCGCGGCCGCGCATTTCAAGGCGCTCTGTGCTGGGGAACGCTCGGTCTATACCTGCCCAATCAAGGCGCTGGTCAATGAGAAGTTCCTGTCGCTCTGCCGCGACTTCGGACCCGAGAACGTCGGGATGATGACTGGCGACGCGAGCGTGAATCCGCAGGCGCCGGTGTTGTGCTGCACGGCGGAAATTCTCGCCAACATCGCGCTGGCGCGAGGGGACCGTACGGAAATCCGGACCGTCATCATGGACGAGTTTCATTATTATTCCGACGCGGAGCGCGGTTATGCCTGGCAGGTGCCGCTGCTTACGATGCCCGGCACCCGGTTTCTGCTCATGTCGGCAACCCTGGGCGCCACGACTTTCTTTGAAAGCGACCTTACCCGCCTGACTGGGGCACCCACGGTGACGGTGCGGAGCGACCGGCGTCCCGTGCCGCTGGAGTTTGAATATTCCGAAACGCCGCTCACCGAACGGGTCGCCGCGCTGCTTGAGGACAAGCGTGCCCCGGTTTACCTCGTCTATTTCACGCAGCGTGCGGCCTCCGAGGCGGCGCAGGATTTGATGAGTGTGAATGTCTGCACCAAGGAGGAAAAGGCGGTGCTGGCCGCCGAGCTGGAGCGCGTGCGTTTCAACAGCCCGTACGGAAAGGAAATGAAACGCTGGCTGCGGCACGGGATCGGAGTGCATCACGCCGGTTTGCTGCCGAAATACCGGATCCTCGTCGAGCAGCTCGCGCAAAAAGGCCTGCTCAAGCTCATCTGCGGAACCGACACGCTTGGCGTGGGCATCAACGTGCCGATCCGCACGGTCATGTTCACCCAGCTGTGGAAATACGACGGAAAAAAAGCCGCGATCCTGAGTGTGCGCGATTTCCGCCAGATCTCCGGGCGGGCCGGCCGCAAGGGTTATGATGACAAGGGCTACGTCATCGTGCAGGCGCCGGAGCACGTGATCGAAAACAAGCGCGCCGGTGAAAAGGCCGCGGGCGACGCGAAGAAGCAGAAGAAACTCGTGAAGCAACGCGCACCGGAAGGGGCGGTCGGCTGGGATGCGAACACGTTTCTCAAACTGCAAACCGCGCCGCCGGAAGGGCTCGTTTCACATTTCGATATCTCGCACGGACTGCTCCTGCTGGTCCTGAGCCGCGAGACGGACGGCTGCCGGGCGCTCCGC
>CAMAPG010000099.1 GCA_945859965.1 Opitutus sp. GAS368
GATCCCGACAACCGCCTGCTCGCGAGCCAGAACCCCCGCCGGCTCGATGCCGAGTTCATCCGGGACAATGCGCTCTCGGTCGCGGGCCTGCTGAATCCCGAGATGGGCGGACCGAGCGTCTCCCCTTACCAACCGGAGAACTATTATGCCGCGTTGAATTTTCCGCTCCGCGATTACCAGACCGATATCGATGAGCGCCAGTACCGGCGCGGCGTGTACATGCACTGGCAGCGCACGTTCCTGCATCCGATGCTGGCCAATTTCGACGCGCCCTCGCGCGAAGAGTGCACGGCGAGCCGAAGTCTTTCCAGCACGCCGCAGCAGGCGCTCACGCTGCTGAACGATCCCACGTTTGTCGAAGCCGCCCGCGTGCTGGCGGAGCGGCTGGTCCAGTTGCCGGCGATGACGGAATTCAAGCCGCGGCTCGACTATGCCTTCCGCCGCGTCCTCGCGCGACCGCCCACCGAGCGCGAACAGACCTCGGTGCAGGCGTTCTTCGCCGCGCAGCTCGCGTATTATCGCGAGCATCCGGAAGACGCGCGAAAGGTGACCTCGGTCGGGATGTGGCCCCCCTCGCGCCTGGACGACCGCGCCGAGCTGGCCGCCTGGGCCTCGGTGTCCCGGGTGTTGCTCAACCTTAATGAAACCATCGTGCGCTACTGATCCGGTATGAATCCCTTTACGGATCCCCATTTTTTCCGCGCGCAGCAGCAGGCCTGGTCGCGCCGGACCTTCCTCGGCAAGTCGGCGCAGGCGCTGGGGGCGTTGGCGCTGGGTTCGCTGATCAACCCGCGTCTCCTGGCCGGGACGGCCCAAGCGGGCGCGGGGGCCTGGCCCGGGATTTTGCCCGCGCCGCATTTTCCGCCCCGGGCGAAACGGGTGATCCACCTGTGCATGTCCGGGGGTCCGTCGCACCTGGAGACCTTTGATCCCAAGCCGATGCTGAACAAGCTGCACGGCCAACCTTTCCCGGAGTCCTTCACGAAGGGCCAGCAGCTCGCGCAGTTGCAGAACACCGTCCTGCTGGCGCGCGGTTCGACCTACGGCTTCAGCCGTTGCGGACTTTCCGGCCAGATGATTTCCGACGTGTTGCCGTACACGCAGTCGATTGCCGACGACATTTGTATCATCCGTTCGATGCACACCGAACAGATCAACCACGATCCCGCGCATGCGTTCATGAATACCGGTTCGGCCATCAAGGGCCGGCCCAGCATGGGCTCCTGGCTGCTCTACGGACTCGGTACTGAAACGGAAAATCTGCCCGGTTTTGTGGTGCTCATGTCCAACGGACCGGGCCCCGACCAGCCGGTCTCCGCGAGCCAATGGTCGGCCGGCTTTTTGCCGAGCCGTTTTCAAGGCGTGCAATTCCAGAGCAAGGGCGCACCCGTCCACTATGTCGGAAATCCCGAGGGCGTCTGCCAGAGCACGCAGCGGCAGGTGATCGATGAAATTGCGCAGCTCAACGGCTACCAGGCGGACGCGAGTCTCGACCCAGAGGTCCAAACCCGCGTCGCCCAGTACGAACTCGCCTTCAAGATGCAGACGAGCGTGCCCGATCTCGCCGACCTGAGCAAGGAACCGCAGTCGATCCTGGACATGTACGGGATCAAGACTCCCGGCGACGGCTCCTTCGCCTCCAACTGCCTGCTTGCGCGGCGGCTCGCGGAGCGGGGGACACGTTTCATCCAGCTTTATCACCGCGGCTGGGACCATCACGCCGACCTCGACAACCGCACCAAGCTAGTGGCCGGACTCGTTGACCAACCGTCCGCGGCCTTGATCAAGGATCTCAAGCAACGCGGCATGCTCGACGACACTCTCGTGCTCTGGGGCGGCGAATTCGGCCGCACGCCGATGGGGCAAGGGACCGGTCGCGATCATCATATCAACGCCTTCTCCGTCTGGATGGCGGGTGGCGGCATCAAGCCGGGGATCAGCTGGGGCTCGACCGATGAGCTGGGTTACAAATACCTCGAAGACGGCCAGCAGATGCACGTCCACGACCTGCACGCGACGATGCTGGCGACCTTCGGCATCGATCACACGAAATTGATCTATCGTTTTCAGGGCCGCGACTTCCGCCTGACGGACGTCCAAGGGAAGGTGGCCAAAGGTATTCTTGCGTAAAATCCCGGGCCCGCGTTCCAATCCGCGGCCATTTTCATGGATCAATTCTGGCTCTTTCTTGGACGCTTTCACCCCCTGGCGGTTCATTTGCCCATCGGCATTTTTGTGCTGCTGGCGGTGCTGGAACTGACGGGGCTGCTCGCGCGGCGACAGCGGTTTTCGCAATGGCCGCGGTTGAGCGACAGCCAGCGCGACCACATCCTCCTGTTTGCGGCGTTGATGGCCATGGCGACCGCGTTCATGGGCTGGTTGCTGGCGCGGGATGGGAGTTACGACCCGGTGCTCATCAACCGCCATCGCAACCTCGGTCTCCTGGTCGCGGCCCTGGCGGTGATCCTGGTGGTGGTGCAGCGCGCGCGCTGGTCGCGCGTCTATGCGACTCTTTTGGCGGTGACCTTGGTAGTCATCACCGCGGCCGGACACATCGGCGGTGAAATCACGCATGGCAGCGGTTATCTGACGCAGCAGCTCCCTGCGTTTATGCGCCGCTGGATGGGACAGCCTCCCGTGAAAGTCGCCCGGCCCCGCGCGATCCCGTCCGATCCCCGCCAGGCCGTGATTTATGCGGACGTGATTCATCCGCTGCTGGAGCAGCGCTGCGTGGGCTGTCACGGCCCGGCCAAAAGCAACGGACAGCTGCGCTACGACACGTGGGAGCAGATGCTCCGCGGCGGAAAAAACGGCGCGGTCTTCAAAGCTGGCGATGCCTCCGCCAGCCGCATGATCAAGCGGCTGCATCTTCCCCTCGACGAAAAGGAGCACATGCCACCGAAGGGAAAGCCGCAGCTGACCGATGACGAAATCGCCCTGCTCGAATGGTGGATCGACCGCGGCGCGTCGGTGGATAAAAAGGTGGCCGACGTGGAAATCGCCCCCGCGGTTGCCGAGATTCTCGAGGCGCGGTTTGCGCCTCCGGCCCCGCCGCTGCCACCCCGCGCCACGGTGTTGGCCCGGGCCGCGGCCCTCTCGGAAAAACTCGGGATCATCATCCGCCCGATGACGGTGGAAGGACCCTGGCTCGAGGCCAACGCCCGCCTGCAGTCCACGCGCTTCGGCGACGCCCAGCTGGACGAACTCGCCGCGCTCGCCCCCGTGTTGCAATGGCTCGACCTGGGTGAGACCGCCGTGACCGACGCCGGCCTCGGGCACCTGGCGGGAATGAAAAACCTGCAGCGGCTCCATCTCGATCGCACGGCCATCACCGACACGGGCCTGACCCGGCTTTCCGGCCTCACCAAGCTGGAGTATCTCAACCTTTACGGAACGGCCATCGGCGATCCCGGATTGGTCGCGCTGCAAAGCCTGCCGCGACTGCGCTCGATCTATCTCTGGAAAACGCACGCGACCGCGGCGGCAGCGAAGGAACTCGGCAAGGGTCGCGTCGACCAGCGCAAGATCCAGCGCTGGCGCGACCAGATCGCGGATCTCCAGGGCAAGATTGGCCAGGAACGCTTTGACGCCAATCTCGGCGAAACCCTGCCCCCGCCACCGCCGCCAACCCCACCCGTTCCCATGGCTGCACCTGCGCCCGCGGCGGCCGGCGAGGCTCCGGCGAAGAACCCGGCGGTGCTTGCGACGCAGGCAAAATAATTTATCCCTCCATTCCCTACCCAAAATTTATGCAAACCCGACGTTCCTTCCTCACCCAAATGGCAGCCGCTTCCGCGGGTGCGCTGCTCACTGCTCCCTTGATCCGCGCCGCCGCCAAAAGCGGCTCGAGCCTGCCGATTACCGGCACGGGCGCGCACACCTACGAATGCATGCACGACTGGCTCATCCCGCCGGCAGGCATGGTGTGGGGCGACACGCACGGCCTTTGCCAGGACTCCGAAGGCAACATCTACGTCGCCCACACGGTGCATGCCTCGAGCATGCGCCCCGAGACGGTCGTGGTCTTTGATCGCAACGGGAAATTTCTCCGCGCCTTCGGCGCCGAGTTCCGCGGCGGGGCCCACGGGCTCGATCTCCGCCGTGAGGGCGGACGCGAGATTCTCTACCACTGTGACACGGTTCGCTGCCAAGTCGTGAAAACCACGCTGACCGGCGAAGTGATCTGGACGCACGGTTATCCGCTGGAAGACCCGGCCTATTCCGAAAAGCCGATCAAATTCGTCCCGACGAACGTCGCCTTTGCGCCGAACGGGGATTTCTACGTGGGCGACGGTTACGGTTCCCACCACATGCTGCGTTTCGCGGAGAACGGAAAATTTCTTGGCGAGATCGCTCGTCCCGGCACGAATGACGGCGAGCTCAGCAATCCGCATGGCCAGTGGGTCGATACCCGCGGGGCCGAGCCCGTGCTTGCGGTCGCCGATCGCGGCAACGCGCGCATCCAGACGTTCACGCTCGACGGAAAGCATCTGCGCACGGTCAAGGACGAGGCCCGCCTCCGTAAGCCCTGCCATTTCGATGTGCGCGGCGAGTGGATGGTGTGCCCCGACCTCGACAGCCAGGTGTGCGTCCTGGATCGCGACTACAAGGTGGTCGCCCAGCTTGGCGACGGTCAGGCGGCCAACGGCAAGGTCGGTTCCCGCCGCACCCAGATCCGTGCGGAGTTCACGCCCGGGCAGTTTATTTGTCCGCACGACGCGATCTTCCTCCAGAACGGCGACATCCTCGTCGCCGAATGGCTGCCGATCGGCCGGATCACTCGCCTGCGTGCGGTCTCGGCGTAAGCCGCTGCCCGTTTCAATCGCGAAGTCGTCCGGTGCCCGACTTCGCGATCACCGGCGGCTGGTCCGTTTTTAGGACCATCACTCGAAAATTGCATCACTCGATCCCGGACGAAAACTAAGATTCCCCCTACGATGAGCGACAAAATGCCGGCCTTGGTGAACTATTCCTCCGAACCCGGGAGTGTGGAGCTGCGGGAGATTCCCGTGCCCGCCTTCGGTGACGACGACGTGCTGCTCGCGGTGCAGGCGGTCAGCGTGTGTGGCAGCGACCTGCACCAGTACATGGGGAAACACAGCTGGAAGGTGAATTACCCCGTGGTGCTCGGCCATGAATTTTCCGGGATCGTGGCGGAAAAGGGAAAAAATGTGCGGGGATTTTCCACCGGCGACCGCGTGGTGAGCGAAACGGCGGCGGTGATCGATCCGGCGTCTCCGTTTACGCGGCGCGGACTCTACAATCTCGATCCGCACCGGCTGGGATTTGGCTACGGGGTCAACGGCGCCATGACCCGTTTCGTGAAAGTGCCGGCGCGTTGCCTGCACGCGATTCCCAATCATCTGCCCTTCGAAAAAGCGGCGCTGACCGAACCTTGTTGCGTGGCTTACAACGCCATGTGCGTGAACGCGCACATCCGGCCGGGCGATAGCGTGGCCGTGATCGGACCGGGCCCCATCGGCCTGTTGTGCGCCTTGATGGCGAAGATCTCCGGGGCCGGCCATGTCGCGGTGATTGGAATTCCCGCGGACGCCAAACGGCTGGAGATCGCCAAGGCGATGGGAGTGCACACCACGCTGGGCGCGAAGGGGGAGAATATTTCCGAATGGGTCAAAAATTTCGGCGACGGTTACGGCTTCGATGTGGTCGCTGACGCCGCCGGGGTTTCGGCCGCCCTCCAGCTCGCGATGGAAATCGTGCGGCCGGCGGGACAGATCGTGAAAGTCGGCTGGGGCCCGCAGCCGCTGGGTTTCTCGCTCGATCCCCTCGTCGCGAAAGCGGTGACCTTGCAGGGCAGTTTTTCGCACACGTGGGCGATCTGGGAAAAAGTCGTGTCGCTGCTGGCGTCCGGCCAGCTGAACCTCGACCTGGTGCTGAACCGGGTCGCGCCACTCGCGGAGTGGCATGCGGTTTTCGACGAGATGCACGCGGGGAGGATTGTCAAAGGAGTGCTCCGGCCGTGAGCCAGCTGCCTTTTGGCATCAGTCAGTACACCACCTGGCCGCAGACATTCGCGCAGGATCTCCACCTTTATCGCCGCCTCGGGATCGAGCACATCGAGGTCTGCGAAGCCAAGCTGTCCGCGGCCAACCCGCATCCCCAGCTCCGGGCCCTGCGCGATTCCGGCCTGCAGGTCTCGAGCGTACAGCCGCGGTTTCATTCCCCCTTTCCCAATTCATTGCGCAAGCGTCCGGCCGCGCCGGCGGAACGCATGCACCGGCTGCGGGAAAGCATCCAGTTGTTCGGCGCTTATTTTCCCGGCACGACCCTGGTCGTGAACACCGGGCTGGCGCCGGACGGCGACCTGGCCTCGGCCTACCGCACGGCGGAGCGCGAATTCAAAAAAATCGCCCGCTTCGCCCAGCGGCACCGGGTCCGGATCGCGCTGGAGCCGCTCAATCCGGTGTACATGAACACCGACACGTTTGTCTGCTCGCTCGCGCAGGCGGTGCGCCTGATGGAAGCGGTGGACCACGCGGCGTTCGGTCTCTTTCTCGATGTCTGGCATTACTGGGAGGAAACGGCGGCGCCGGCCTTGATCAGGCGCCACGCGAAGAAGATCTTCGGCGTGCATGTCAGCGACTGGCGGCGCCCGCGGGCGTTTGGCGACCGGGTGTTGCCGGGCGCGGGCGAGATCCCGCTGGTGGCGATGCTGCGGACGATCCGCGAGGCGGGCTATGCCGGCGTCTATACCCTGGAAATTTTCTCCGACCTGCGGTTGCGCGATTCGCTCTGGAAACAGCCGGCGCGCACGGCGGCGGAGGGACAGCGGGCATTCGCCAAAATCGAAGGAAAAATATGCGCTTAAAAGACAAAGTCATTCTGGTGACCGGTTCCACCACGGGAATCGGCGAAGGCATGGTCCGGATTTTCGCCCGCGAGGGCGCGTCCGTGGTGGTGCATGGCACCAACGAGGACAATGCCCGGCAGGTGGTGGACGATATCCGGCGGCAAAACGGCCGGGCGACCTACGTGTTGGGCCAGCTGGATGATCCCGCCAGCCCGGCGAAAATCATCCAGGGTGTCATCGCGCAATGCGGGCGCATCGACGGCCTGGTCAACAATGCGGCGATCATGACCCGCGGCAATTTCGAGCTGACCGACCTGGCGAAATTCGACCGGACCATCGCGGTCAATCTCCGCGCGCCGTTTCTCCTCATCCAGGCGGCGCTGCCGCATTTCCGGAAGCAGGGCGGCGGCCGCGTGCTGAACATCGGGTCGGTCAACGCCTACAGCGGCGAGCGGAACCAGTTTGCCTATTCGATCAGCAAGGGCGGCCTCATGACCCTGACCCGCAACATCGCCGACGCCTATGCGGTGGAGGGCATCCGGGTGAACCAGTTCAACGTGGGCTGGACGCTCACGCCCAACGAATTGAAATTGAAGCAGACGGAGGGCCTGCCGCCGGACTGGTCGAAAAATGTCTCGCCGGAGTTTGCCCCGTCCGGGCGCATTCTTTCCCCCGAGGACATCGCGTGGGCCGCGGTCTATATTATGTCGGATGAAGCGGCGCTGATCAATGGCACGGTGATGGAGCTCGAGCAGTTTCCCATGATCGGCCGGATGCAGGCCCGCAGCCCGCGATGAAGCCGAAACTTGCCGCCTTCCCGAAGTGCTACATGGACGAGTTGTGCGTGAAGCGCACGATGACGTTGCACGATTGGATCGAACTCGCCGCCACGCTCGGGGTGGACGGTCTGGAATTTTACTCCGGCTTCATCGAGGACCGCCCGGAGTTTTTGCACGCGGCCAAGGCGGACCTGAAACGGCACGGCCTGGAGATGCCGATGCTCTGCTGCTCGCCGGATTTCACCGAGCCCGATCCCGTGAAACTCCAGGCGGAGATCGACCGCGAAAAACGGATGATCGAAATCACCGCTTTTTTTGGCGGGCGTTTTTGCCGCGTATTGTCCGGCCAGCGCCGGCCGGGACTGGCGCGCGCGGAGGGCGTGGCGCAGGTGGTCCGCGTGATCCGCGGCCTGCTGCCGTTCGCGGAAAAACACGGGGTGATTCTCACGCTGGAAAACCATTACAAGGACAACTACTGGCAGTACCCCGAGTTTGCGCAGAAAATGGAGGTCTTCCTGGAAATCGTGCAGCAGCTTCCTTCCCCGTGGTTCGGGGTGAATTACGATCCGTCCAACACGATTCTCGCGGGTGAGGATCCGCTGGAGTTGCTCGACCGGGTCAAGGACCGGGTGGTGTCGATGCATGCGAGCGACCGCTATCTGACCAGCGGTACGATCGCGGATTTGCGCAAGGAGGAGGATTCGGTGGGTTACGCGCGCCGGCTGTCGCATGGCGTCATCGGCCGGGGGATGAACGATTACGACCGGATTTTTTCCACCCTGAACTCCGTGGGATTCAATTCCTGGATTTCGATCGAGGATGGGATGAACGGGATGGACGACCTGCGTGCCTCGGTCCAGTTTCTCCGGACGAAAATCGACCGGCATTTCACCTGAACCCTGGACGACGGTTCGGGCCAAACCAACACCCCTCCATGAAATTGAAATCCCCCGCTCGCATTCGTTTTTATTCCCGGATCGCCACGCTCGTGCTGGCCGGCAGCCTGACGGCCGGTGCACATTCCTGGGAGAAGCTGGCGCCCTTGCCGGCGCCGAATGGCGGGCTGGTGTGCGGTGAAGTGGACGGAAAGATCCTCGCGATTGGCGGCACCAATTGGGAAACAGGAGCCAGGAAGAACTGGCTCACGACCGTGTCGCAATTCGATCCGGCGACGTTGCGCTGGAGCTCCCTTGGAACATTGGAACAGCCCATGGCCTACGGAATGGGTGCGACCGTCGGCGGGGTTTTCACCGTGGTCGGAGGCAGCACGGGCCAGGCTGCGTTTGCCGGCGTGATTCGGGTAAAGAATGCGCAAGTGTCTTCCAGTCCCACGGGCGGAATTGCGGTTCCGGCCGTCCTCAGTGCGGGCGGGCTGATCGGGGATGAAATCGTTTTTGTCGGGGGCACCGACGATGCGGCGAATATCAAGGGCCTGGGCAATCACACCGCGGCGTGGAATGTGCGGACCGGGACGTTGCGCCGGCTCCCGGCGTATCCCGGTCCGGGACTTGGCATCGCCGCCTTTGCGGTCGCCGGGGGTGAATTGTACGTGTTTGGCGGTGCGAAATGGGATCCACAGGAGAAAACGACGGCGGCAAATATTTCCGAAGCGCTGGCCTTTACCCCGCGGACCAATGCCTGGCGCCCTTTGCAGTCGTATCCCTTTGCCGTGCGCGGCCAGGCCGCAGTTGCGCTGGACGACCGGCATATTTACATCGCCGGTGGTTCCGCGAACGATGAATTCACCGACCGGGCCTTTATCTACGATGTCGCGAAGGATCGCTACACGCCGGCGCCGGCGCTGCCGTACAAAGCCGGTCCGCACCTGGTGAAAAGCGGCGGGTTCGTCTATTGCTTCGGCGGCGAGGACCGGCAGAAGCACCGGTCCGACCTGGTGTACCGGATTAAAATCTCGGACCTGCTGCCTTGAGGCCGCGTCGTCCGGGCTCTCTTTCTCTCCATTCTTTCTCTTTCTCGTTCTCCCATTCCGTTCCCGCTTAAACCGGAACGAACCGTAGTAATCCGAGAAAGAGAATGATAAAGATTTAGGAGAAAGATAGCGAAAGGATCACGCCTGGGCCAAGCCCTCGTTAAAGGTCTTGTTCCACGTGCCCAGCATGCCCGCGACGGCTCCGAAATCGCTGCCGTGGGCAATGAGCTTTCCGCCCAGCTTCGCCATCGCGGCGATGTCCTCGGCATTGCGGCTCGGCCGGCCCCAGGCGATCCCGTGCTTTTTGGCGGCGGCGGCGACCGCGGCCTGGGC